>NZ_CAKJTM010000065.1:0-27915 GCF_917627345.1 Protofrankia sp. CiP3
ACAGGCCATCCGCCAGGAATGCACCGACAAGATCCTCCTCTGCGGCGAGCGCCACGCCGCCACCGTGCTCGACGGGTATACCCGCCACTTAAACGATCATCGACCCGACCGCAGCCGTGATCTCCGGCCGCGGCCCGACCGCCCCGTTGCCGACCTGACCGAGGAACGGATCAAGCGCCGGCCCATCCTCGGCGGCCTGATCAACGAATACGAACGAGCCGCTTGAAAGCCCAGCTCAACGCCGGTGGCCGAGCTCTGGAACCCCACACGCTCGCGCAGCGGCTACTTGTTGGCGGTGCGCGGGAGGGAGCGCGACCGGCGGAAGATCGCGATTCCGGCGGATCCACCGACGGCTGCCGTCACCCGGTCGGGGGAGAGCGCGCAGGAGCTCAGCGCCGTGTCGAGGGCGACACGGCAGTGCGTGTGCCCGTTCGCCCAGCTGTGCAGGCCGATCGAGCCGAGCGACGTGACGGTCATGAGCTGGCCCTCGTCGAGGGAGAGATCCCACGCCGCGCCTGGGCCAGGGTCGACATGGAAGATCGGCTCTCGGTGGTCGACGTCCCAGCAGATGATCTGACCGTCATAGCCGGCGGAGAACAACCGCCCGTCCGGTGTCCAGCGGACGGCGCTGACCGAGCTGAGATGGCCGTCGAGGCGCAGTGGCAGCTGCCCGTCCGGGAGGTGGACACTGACGGCGGAGCCGCTGGTCGCTACGGCGATCCTGCCGTGCCGATCGACGTCCAGTCCGTTGACGAGATCAGCGACCTCGAAACGGGCGCGGACCTGCCACGACCCGGCCTCCAGCACAGCGAGCTCGCGGTTGCCTCCCACCGCGGCCCAGGTACCGCCGGGCGACCAGGCGACAGCTCCCGACAGTGACACCGGCGCTCGGCGACTGGCGGGTGTGCCCAGACTGGCTTTCCCGGAGGCCGCCGGGACGGAGATGACGGGCCACACGAGAAGCGGCCCGTTCTCGGTGACCGTGATCAGGTGCCGACCGTCGGGGGCGAAGGCCAGGGAACGGATGCCCTCGGCGGGCGTCCGGTGGGTCTCGTGGGCCGTCGGCTCGGTGGGGTCGACGACGATGATGGTGCCGGACATGCCACCGGCGGCGAGGAATCGCCCGCTGGGATGCCAGCGCAGGCAGTTGATCCCGCTCCGGATGATCTGCTCGGGTGACCGTTCGACGTCGAAAATGCGGACCTCGGTGTGGGCGCTCACCGCGAGCAGCGGTCTGGCGGGATGCCAGGAGACGGCGGCGACCCGGACGCCGTTGTAGCGCAGCGACTGCTCCGGCTCGAACGTGGCGTCCCACGCCGCGCGCAGGTCGGGACCCGCGAGGCCGGGGGTCTGTGCTGGTTGCCGGGTGGAGCCGGCCGGAGGCGTTCGCCAGAGCTCGACGGCCCCATCCTGGGTACCGGCCGCCAGCCGGTGCGCGTCCGCGCTCCAGGCCACGGAGGTCACCCAGCCCAGGGTGGACGGACTTGCGCCGATCACCTCGGGCTGCCCGGCCAGGTCGGCCAGGAACACGCCCTGGGCGGCGGCGCCGATGACGGCCTGCGGGTGGCCCGGCCGAAGAGCGACGCCTCGGGGAACGTTCAGGCGCGTCGCGAGGTGGGCGAGACCGACGTTGGCGGTGCCCGCCGGGTCCGCGCGGAACTGGGCTAGTGCACGGAACTGGGCCAGCGTCCCGTCCGCGTGTGCGGTGACCAGCCCGTTGACGGCGTCCCAGGCGATCGCCCGGACCGCCGCCTGGCTCACGGCCGCGGTCACCGTCGGTGTACCGGATCCGGACCAGCACAGCACCGTCCCGTCGGCGCGGCCGAGCGCGAGCGTCCGGGAGTCCGGAGACCAGGCCTGACAGACGACCTCGATGTCGTCATCCCAGCGCTCGTGCACGTCTCCAAAGATCGGCTCTACGAGAATGACGGAACGATCGCCGACGATCGCGGCGACCATGAGAAGGTCCGGCCGCCACGCGACCGCGTTGACGGCGGCCTCGAACTCCACCGTCCTGAGCAGATGCCCGTGCTCGTCCCAGATCCGGAGGGTCTGATCGGCGCCCGCGGTGGCAAGCTGATCGCCGGTGGGCTTCCACGCCGCCCACAGCACCCGGTCCTGGTGGCCGCTGAGGACGCGGCGCAGCCGGCCGTCGGCGCGGTCGGGCATGTCGTGGAGGGCGACCAGCGAGTGCAGGAGAGCCTCGTCGGTGTGGGTGAGCCGGCGCATCACCGCCTGGTGGCCGACCAGGCGCGAGTAGACGGTGGCGGCGATGCTGGTGACGTCGTCGACGCGCAGGGCGAGATGCCCCTCGAGCTCGACCACCCGGATCAGCTCGGCCAGGTCGGGGTTGCGCGCCTGCGAGACCCGGTACACGTTCAGGTCTGCGAGCAGGCCGACGACGCCGCCCTGCTGGACGCGGCGCGCGATGAACCGGAGGTCCCAGACGAGACCGTTCAGCTCGGCGTCCTTCTCATTGGCGATCAGCAGGAACGCGACCTGGTCGAGCTCGTCGGCGGACGAGTCCTGGATGCGGTGCCACTGCCCGTCCACGCAATGCGATTTGATCATGGTGAGGAGCGCGGCGGACCAGCGTGATATTGCTTCCCAGTACTCGTGATGGAGATGATCGCGGACGACGTCATGCAGACGCACGCCGGTCCGCTCCACCGAGCCGAGCAGGGACCGGTCGCCGAAGCGGTCGCAGACGACCTGCGTCTCGAGGTCGTCGCAGTCCCACAGCTGGGCGAGCGCGGAATAGGAGATGAGGTTGCCGGGCGGGAACGCGGCCAGGCTCAGGTACCGCTCCCGCAGGCGGGAGCCTCCCCGCTCGGCCGCCAGATCCTCGACGCCGACGGCGAGAACCTCGCGAGCCGTGCGTGTCTCCTTGTCGACGAGGTCGTCCGCGCCGGTGACACCCAGACGGTCGAGGCGGGCCGCGAGCGACGCGACGACGTCGGCGACCGGCTGCTCGGGGGTGCGTCGCGAACGGCCGCGAAGCACGCCGTTGAGAATCCCGAGAACGACCGGCCAGCGGTGGCTTCGTTCGTACAGCGGATAGACGTCGGTGGCTGTCGCGTGCGGCAGGTCCCGGCACAGCACCTGAACCGCAGTGTCCGGAGCCATCCGGCCGACCGTGACGACCTTGATTCCGGTCGGCAGGATATCTGCCCGACGGCTGGTGACGAGCCGGACGCAGTCGTCTCCGCCCTTGAGGAACGGCTCCAGGTCGGTGGCGCTCCACGCGTTGTCCAGGACCAGGAGCAGGCGGCGCTGGCCGATCGCCGTTGCCAGGGCATGACCCGCCGCCGCGACCGTGGAATAGCGGACCGGCGGATCGCCCGACACCATGGCAGTCACATCCGCGAGCAGCGCGGGAAGGACAGGATCCCGTCCGATCTCGACCCAGACGACGCCATCGGGAAAAGCGGCCAGGACGCGCCCGTCCTGGCAGGCGTCAAGAGCCAGGGTGGTCTTGCCGAATCCTCCTGTGCCATGAACCGCCGCCGTCGATGCCAGTGCGACCGCCCCGCCGCCCGACGCCAGCCGCAGCAGTTCGGCGATCAACGCCTCCCGTTCCGTCGGGCGGGGAACGAAATGCGCCGGCAGCGTGGGCAGGATTGACGTGGGTACTACGTCGGGTGCTCGTTCGGCCCGGTCAGCCGGATCTGCCACCCGTCGGGCGGGTACCGGCTTGTGCGCGTTTCGCTGGCACCAGACCACGTCGATCAGGTGGATCTCCGCGGCCAGGCGAACCTGTCCGTCGGCGGCCTGACACGCGTCGGCGTAGCTCAGCGGGCGGCCGCCGTTTCGCCGGTCGATCCGGGTGAAGCCTGTGCAGTCGATCGCCACGAGCTGGCCGCGCCCGATGGTCGCGGCCAGCTCCGGGCCCTCGAGAGCCGTGACACCACGGTCGAACGGGAAGGCCGCGGCGGGGGTCCCGTCGCCGGGATCGCTGCCGTCCAGCAGCACGAGCGCGTGCGGCCCACCACCGCCCGAGATGATCGCCAGAAACGGGCGGAGGCGAGCCGTGAGACAGAGCGCGGCGAACATGGTGACCACGTCCAGGCAGGTGCCGCGGCCACTCGCGACGATATCCGACGGTTCACGGATGATCTGTGTGTAGGACTGCTCGGTCCACGGGGCGAGGTCGTAGTGCAGGTTCAGCCCGATCATCGATGTATATAGTTCACGGACGGCGTCTCGCCATCTCCCGCGCAGTTCGAATATCCGTCGTGGCACATACTCGCTTCCCGCGAAGGCCTCGGGATCGACGTACCGAGCGAGCCGGGAGTGCTCGCCAATGGGCCACGGTTCGCGCGGCATCAGTCTTCCTTGAGCGCGTCGCGCGCGGACGGCGGGCGGCGGGCGGCGAAGATGGTCGTCGTCGGAGTCGCCGTCGGGGGCGTGGTCAGCTCCGGGGCTGCGGCAGGGCGGGTCACCGCGCGGAACCGCGCTGCCGCCACGTCTCGAGGACCGGTAGCCATGTCTCGGTGCCCCCCTGCCTGCGTTGTTTGCGCTGCCGGGATGCCCGATAACTCGCCATCACCTGCTCGCTGACATGGGCCTCGGCCAGGATCGCGATAGTCAGCTCGTCTACCTCGTCCACGCGGTATTGAATGCTCACGTCGACCGCCTGCATGAGCAGCGCCTCGTCTTCCTGAGCCAGCTGTTTCATCATCCGATGCCAGTCCGTCAGCCCGAGTTTCGGAACCGTCGCGATGACGGGGCCGCGCCACCGGTGCGCACGCCGCCCCTTCCAGGAGTCATTGCTTCCCGTGATGCCGTGGATGACCCGGCTGGCCTCGACGAGGAGATCGGCAGCCAGCCCCGGATCGACCGCGACGACCCGCGAGATCAGGACACCGAACGGTGCGAGGGCCGCCGAGTCCTGCGGTTCGAGGACGAGGTCACGAGCCTGTCTCACTGTCGAGAGCAGGGCCGGGCGGGGGCTCAGCGGGCCGCATCGGCAGATCAGGGTCCGCAGGTAGTCCCGGGCCCGGTCGGTCGCCTCCACCGACGGAGCGATGCCATCTACCGCGAGCCTGGACAGTTTCTGCTGGACAGGCTCGAAGACCACCGCCGGCATGAGCAGATGAGGGTGATGGTCGAGCATCCTCTGCAGGACGGTGAGGCCGGCACTGGACGCCTGCTGCAGCCGCTCACCGAGACCGGGCAGCAGCGCGGACGTCGCGTCGGGCGGCGTCGGCTCGCGCAGCAGGTCCGCGTAGATTCGGTATGCTTGGCCGCGGATCTCGGGGGTCTGGTCGGCCAGCAGGGCCGCGCCGAGATCGGCGATCCGCCTCGCCAGCGGACGGGGCAGCGGCGCCGCCCGCTCCGGCCGGTCGTCGAGCGCGCCGATGAGAAAGTCCGCTCGCCGGCTCCGCGCCGCCTCCCTGACCAGGTATTCCAGAGCTGCCGGGTCCGTCCGCGAGGCGTTGCGCAGCCGGTAGAGAAAGATCTTGCGTACGTTCCGGTCTTCGGGACGAGGCCTGGGCTCGCCGGGCGCGGGCGGGGCCGCCCAGGCCTCCAGTACCTCGCGGGCCTGCGAATGACCGCCGAGCGCGGCCGGCACGGTCAGGCAGGCCAGCCCGTCCTCCGCCAGCCATGGTGAGCCGGCCGGGTCCTGGTCGTTCACGGTGCTCACGATGTCCGCCACGCCGGTCGCGGGTATCCCCGCGTGGTCAAGCGCCGCGCGGCACAGCAGGGCGGCCTGGCGCGCGGAGGCGTCCGCGGGCCCGCCGCCCGACAACTGTTCGCGGCAGGCGTCTCGGGCGGCTACGGTCGCCGGGCCTGACCGCGGCGAGGAGGCACCCGGGACCTGCGGGCGGAACTCGCCTTCTATCAGGTGGCGCAGGCAGTGGTTGGCGAACTCGAACTGATGCTGGCGTTCCTCGATCGCGAGCAGGCCTGCCAGCAGGCCCCGGACCGACGCACCATCCGCCTCGTGAGCGAGTTCAGCGAGGGCCCACCACTGGGCGTGGCGCCTGATCAGCTCGGCGCCGTCCGCCACTCGATCAGCCGTCTTCCGGGATTTTCCCATGGCAGCGGCGTCTCCATCGGCATGGACGTTGGCGCCCAGGTTCGGTCCGTCCGCCTGGCTCGGGCCGAGAATCTCCGCGACCGCCGCCTCGAGCGGGTACCCCTGCGTGCGCCAGATCGTGTGCTGGATGCCGGCCAACGCTCGTCGGAGCGCGGTGGTGCCGCCGTGAGTGACCCTCGCGCTGCTCGGCACGAGGGCCAGAAAGGGCCGCAGGCGTGACTGGTCGGTGAGCGTCTCCGCCGCGACCTCGAGGGCCGAGGCGAGCGCGTCATGCCGGTCCCCGGCGTCACCCATCTTCTCGATGATGGCCTGAAGATGGTCGGAGGCCCACCGCTGGTCGGCCCGGCCGAGGGCTCTGACCAGGGCCAGCGGGCCCTCGCGCCGCCGCCGCGCCTCGGCGGGGGACAGCGCTGTGAACCAGGTCATCCAGCCTGTCCGTTGGCTGTGCAGGTGTGCGTGCACAAGGTCCGGTACGAAGCCGCCGAGGCTGGCGAGGGCCCGCAGGATGCCGGTCCTCGTGTCGGCGGGCACCTCGGCGCCGTCGGGTCCCCACAGCACGGTCAGGTCGCGTAGAACTGAGTCGATATCCGTGTGACGGACGCGCGGAACATAGCTCAGGAAGCGTCTCACCAGGCCGTCGTCGGCCTGGGCGAGAACACGGCGGCCGGCCTCGGCGGTGAGCGGCCCTCGGCAGCGGGCCTGGGCGTACGCGGCGACGGCGAGCTGCCGTGTCGCCGGGTTGCTGTCGGTCAGCAGTGCCGCGAAGATCCGGTCGATCTCGCGGGCGTCGATCTCGGAGCGGCAGGCCAGGAGCAGGGTCTGCTGGGCGACCGCGGCGAGGAAGAGGTCGTCCGGATACCGGCGCGCTCGCGTGACCAGGTCGTCGACGGCCGGCGTGCCGAGGTCCAGCAACGCCCGCCCGACGGCGTACTCGAAGAAGGTCTGATGGAAGAACTGGATCTCGGTGCTGGGCCCGCCGGTGATCTCGAAGACCAGTCCGCGGCTGGTGAGCGTGTCGAGACCGGCCTTGCGCGCCGGAACCAGGCTCGGTGTCCGGGCCAGCTCGGTGGCGGCTGTCTTCCGGTCGATAACCGGCCGACCGAGCGCGAGCATCAGGACGGCGACCAGATGGGTGGCGGTGGACACGTCGAGCTGCGGGTACCCGCCGATGCCCACTCGGGCATCTATGCGTACCCGCAGCTCCCAGTACCGTTCGTAGAGGTCGGTGACGTCCAGCTCGGTGTTGATCTCGGGAATGTCGGCATGTGGGGCGCCGCCGCCGACGACCCACTGGGCCCAGACATCACGTTCGGTCTCGAACAACATCCGCAGGGTGAGTGGCCGCCGCACGATCTCGGTCAGTGGTAGGTCTCTCGCCACCGCGTTCATGACCTGTTGCCCGACGCGGTCCGGGTCGAGCCCGGTCCCGGTGCAGAAGTGGCGGGCGTGCCGCCGGACAGCCAGGACCGTTTCAGGCTTCGTGTACGGCTCCAGCGGGACACGGCGGTGTGGGTCGCTGTGAGGGAGAGCGTTGATCTTTAGGGACTCCTGCTCCCGGCAGGTCAGAACCAGCGCGGCGCCGGACTCCCTGCCGAGCAGGAGCAGGCTGGCCAGGATGTCGGACCGGTCCGAGCGAAGCAGCAGGTCGATCGTGTCCACGAGCAGGACGGTGGGCTGTGCGTGCCGGCCGCCGCGCAGCGCGTCGGCGAGCAGCCCCATTTCCACCGCCGGGCGGCCCGCGGGAACCGCCCGCCCGCCCGGTGGCTGGGCGAGCCGGCCGGTGGACAGGTCAGTGGAGCGCAGGAACAGCCAGCGGCGCCCGGCCTCCTCGAGCTGCCTGGCCAGATGCCAGAGGAGGCTCGTCTTCCCGACGCCGGCCTCGCCGACGACGATGCTCGCCGACGGCACCTCGCAGGCGGCGAGCAGCTCGTCCTCGACGGCCTGCCTGGGAACATAGAGATCGGGCAGGCTGACGCGGCCGGGCTGGTGGGTGTCCAGCGGCAGACCGGCCTCGTGCGCCACCCGTCGGGAATGCTCGGCGAGCTGGACGTAGGCGTCGGATGGCCCTGCGGCGTCGCCGCAGGCGGTCGCGGCGCGGCCGGCATCCGTCGCGGTCTGGGTGAACGGGTCGGGCACCCGCCGGGCTGGCGTCGGCTCATGGGCGGCGCGCTGGCACCAGACCACGTCGACAAGGTTGATCTCATGGGCCGCGTCCAGCTGCTCGCGACCGGCTCGGCAGGCGTTGTCGAAGCTCAGGACCGGGCCGCCGGGCCGTCCGGGCACATAGGTGAAGCCCGTGCAGTCGATCGCCGCCACGGCGCCGCGCGCGATCGCGGCCGCCACTCCCAGCTCCTGGAGCTGGATCCCGCCGACGGCGGCGACGCCGTGGTCGAAAGGCAGCGCGACGGCACGGCGGCCGTCGCCGGGATCAAAGCCATCCACCAGGACGAGCGCGTGCGGTGACGATCCGGGACCTCCGGAGACGACCACCAGGTATGGGCGGAGCCGGGCGGCCAGGCAGAGTGCGGCGAACATCGTGGCCACCTCCAGGCAGGTCCCCCGGCGGTCGCCGACGATGTCGGCTGGTTCTCGAACGAGCTGGGTATACCGCTTTTCCGTCCACGGCGCGGTGTCGTAGTGAAGCTCGAGCTTGGCCAGCGTGTCGTACAGTTCGCGGCAGGCCTCCGACCATCGCCCACGAAGCTCGAAGATGCGCTGAGGAACAAAGCTGCTGCCGAGGAACGCTGCCGGAGCGACGTAGCGGGCCAGCCGCGCATACTCCCCGATAACCCAAGGTTCCCAGGGCATCACCAGACCTCGACGGCGTCGCTGAGAAAGGACCGCTCAGACCGCCCCCGCACCAGGTCCACGCGGTGGGTTCCGAGAGGAAGACGGCCGAGGTGGAGGACGAACGCGCCGTCGCTGTCCGGGTGGACCGCAAGACGCTCGCCGCCGTCAAGGCGGTACCAGATCGTCGTCCCCGCCGCCCCCTCGGCAAGTCGCCCGGGAATCGCGACCACCTCGTCGCGGTCGTATATGTCCTCGACCTCCAGGCCGATGGTGGGCCCGCCCCAGCCGGCGGGGCCGCCGCCTGGGGTGTCTCGCGGGTCGCGGATGTCTGAGAACTGGACCGGATCGTCGTCACGGAGGTAGCGCCAGAGGTTCTCCAGCACCAACGCGACGGTCTCGTCGGCGGCGACGAAGCCTGAATGCGTCTGGGGCTGTTCCACCACGGTCAGATGGTGCTCACCATGACTGACGGGGCGGGCCGCAATCGACGGAACCGTTCCATCCCCGCCGGTGCGGCCGTAGCTCGCCGGGATGCCCTCGCTGGAACGGTCGACGCGCAGGCCCGACGACGTGAGCACAGCTCGCTGGAGGGTCGGCTGCCCATATCCAGCCCACGGTTCGGTGAGGTGCGGCTGTGCGCTCTGGTTAAGCCGTGAGAGAAACGACCACGCCTCCCGGATCCGCTGCCCGTCGAGCCCGGGAACCGCGTCGACGATGTCCTTCACCCTGAGCAGGGCGGCCGGTGCCTCCGGGCGCCGGTCCTGAACGATCGGGTAGGTCGGCAGAAGCTCGTAGAAGGAGGGCAGGCGTCGGATGTGCTCGGCGAGCGACGCGAGCCGGACAGCGCGCAGCTTCGGCCCATTGGCCAGGAAGTCCAGGGCCTTCAGCGAGCCACGGTACGGCGACCCGAGAGTGATCAGCCGGCGGCAATCGCGATGGCCGCCCTCGTGCTCCAGGTACTGGCGGGCGACGAGGCCGCCCATGCTGTAGGCGAGAACGATGACCTGCGCCCGGGGATTGACCCGTGCGCGGGCGATCCGCAGTCGGCGCTCGACGGCGCGGCCGAGCTCGGCTGCGCTCACCGCGATGGGCCGACGCCAGTCGTAGGTGAACTGCAGATATGTGAGCTCCGGATCGAGAGCGAATCTGCTCTCGAGGCTGTGGACCAGGGTGGCGTAGCCCAGGGAGCGGAACAGGCCGGGCACCCCGGCTCCGACCAGGCCGCCGGGCCGCAGGCCGTCGGAGAAATCCGGGTCGGCCAGGTCCTCGTACACCGGGATGAGACGTTCCGCGACCCGGACCGGCTGCCCGACCGCCCGCGGCGACAGCCCCCAGACCACTCTGCCCTCGGCGTCTCGCAGCTCGGAGCCGCCGAATCCCGGGACCAAGACGACGAGGTGACGTACCTCAGTCCGTTCCTCGACCGGGGGCGACCCCATCCACGGAAAATGGTGCGTCATTTTCCCTGTCATCCAGCCTGCTCGTCTCCCCGGTCGCTGGCAGCCTGCGGACGCGCAACCAGGATACCGAGTGATCGACCACGTCCTTGCAGCTCATCCGCCTCGCTAAATTGCGTGTTCTTGCAGGAAAGCAGGCGCAGGTCGTGCCTGCTCGGACTGCCAGATATGTCGGGTTCTGTCACCGCTTCGTCTTCGTCCGATGCGACGCCGGTCCTGACGGCGGTCACCATCCGTCACGTTTCCGGGGGTCGGAGCTTGGTGCCCGGGTGGGCCGCCCCAGCGAGAAGGCTGAGCCGCGGGCCGCCGGGCGGCCAGGGCAATGTCATTCCATGTCGTCGTGTGTCATTCCGTGCCGGCGCGGGGCTCGTCGACCCGCGCCGTCCGGACATCCTGGGCGCTCGGACGTCATCGACCATCGTGGCCTCGCGGGGCAGGGCCGGTGGCGTATTCTGCGGCGACAGGGACGGAGACGAGGCCGATGTCAGGTCAGGCGCCGGAACGCAATGTCGGGCTCGCTCTCTCCGGCGGTGGCTCCCGGGCGATGGCATTCCATCTGGGCTGCCTGCGAGAATTGCGCCGCCGTGACCTCCTCCGGCGAGTCAAGGTGGTCTCCGGCATCTCCGGCGGCGCGGTCCTCGCAGCGATGTGGGCTTATGGTCCCGCCGGTTTCGAGGAATTTGACGACAATGCGGTGCGCGTGCTGCGCGACGGCCTGCAACGGCGACTCGTCCGTGGGGTGATGAGACCTTCGGCTCTCGTCCGGTCGGCCATGTCGACGGCGGCCGTGCTGGTCGACCGCCGGGATGCCGTCCCAGATTCCCGGCTACGTCACGCGAACCGGACGGAGGTGTTCGTAGACGTTCTGCGCGACCGGCTCGCGCTGCACGGCAGAACGCTGGCCGAGCCGACCGACCCCGGCCTCTCCGTGGTGCTGACCGCCACCGACCTCCGCTCTGGCGGCGCGTTCCGGTTCGGCAACAGGGGGATCTCGTCATCGCGGCTGGGCGACGTCATCGGAGCCGTCGACGTGGCGACGGCGGCCGCGGCCTCGGCCGCGTTTCCGCTGCTGTTGCCGGCCCTTGAGCGAACATTCGAGTTCGACCAGGACGGGCGGCGGCGCCGGGACGTCGTGCTGCTGACGGACGGCGGCGTCTACGACAACCTCGGTCTTTCGGTGCTCGAGCCCGGACGGTCCCCAGAATTCACGTCCCATGTCTATCCGGTAGATTACATAATCTCGTGCGACGCCGGCCGGCACAGTTCCACGAAATCCCCACGATTCTGGCCGGCGCGGACGGCCCGCGCATTCGAGATCGAGCACAGGCGCGGCCAGGACCACGGGCGTGCGAGGCTCCACGAATGGCGGCGATCAGGCGCCATCGAGGGTTTCGCGCTGCCGTACCTGTCGACATACGACGACCGGCTCCCGCCAGCGGTCACGGATCTGGTTCCGCGTGAGCGGGTGGTAAACTGTCCGACAAATTTCCGGGCGATGCCGCAGGCTGATCTCGAGGCATTGACGAAACGCGGCGAGCGGTTGACCCGGATCCTGCTCGACCAGTTCTGCCCCGGTCTGGTGTGACGGCGAGCCGGCAGCGCGCGAGCCGCGTCCCCGCCTGCCCTGCCCGCCTCCGGAGGCGACGTCGGAGACGGCGATGTGGCAGCGTGTGCGGTGGACACAGCAGTTGGGGGCTGGGACGTGGGGACGGGACGTGGGGATGTGGGGGACGCGGTGGAGGCAGGGCTCGACGAGCTGATGGCGCGTTGCCGGCAGGTGGTCGGCCCGTCCGCCGCCGCCGACGATGTGCTGGACGCCCTGGTGGGCGCCGGCGTGGCCGCGGCCGACCCGCGGCTGGCCACCGGCGGTCTCGATGCGGACATGCGGGTCCGCTACCCGCGGCAGGGCAGGTACGGCGAGCCGATCCCACCGCTGCTCGCCTGGACGGACCCGTCCGACTGGCTGGAGACCCATCCGGACGCGTCGATCGTCGCCGACTGGTGGTCACTGGCCGGCCCGGCCCCCGACACCCCGGTTCGCCTGGTCCTCGACCCGTCCGCCGGGACGGCCAGGCTCGTCCGCCTGCTCGGACGATGTCGTTCGGTGGGGGCGGTGAACGTCCGGCTCTCCCCGCCCGGCGCGCGGTCCGAGCCGGGGTCTGCCACGGACGGCCTCACGGACCGTCCCGCACCCTGGCAGTGCCCACCGTGGCGATGGCCGTTGCGGATCGCCCGGCCGGGTTACGGTGTCCGGTTGCTGGCCGACCCCACGGTGGTGGCGTGGTGGGACAACATGGTCACCGAACTCACCGAACTCACCGAACTCACCGAACTCACCGAACTCACCGAACTCACCGAACTCACCGAACTCACCGAACTCACCGAACTCACCGAACTCACCGAACTCACCGAACTCACCGACGGAACCAGCGCCGCTGACGACGGCGGCGTCATGGCCGTCGCTGGCGCCGTCGCCGTCGCCGCAGCCCGTCCGCACCCGCCGGCCGCCTCGATCGTGCTCTACGACGGCGTCGAGGCGGCGCAGGCTGGCTCCTGGCCGGCGACGGCTGTGCTCGTGCTCACCAGCGGGCTCGACGAACCGGACGCCGATGCGGTGTGGCGGATCGCCTCGCGGCACCGCTGCGCCCTGCTCGCGGTGGCCGACCCGGGTGCCGATCCCGATCGGTGGCTGGCCGCGCTGGTCCTCGCCGCCGCCAGCGGCGCGCCGCTCGACGTCGCCGTCCATGCCGCCTGTGGGGAGGCCAGTTCCGGCACCCCGTGGGTAGCGGCGGCCGCCGCCCGCCTGGACGGCCTGCGGCTGTCGGGCGTGCCCGAGGCACGTGACGAGCTCGACCAGTCGTGGCTGAGCGACGGCACCGTGGACCGGATGCTGCGCGGCTCGCTCGCCGGCCGGTCGTGGTCGGGGCCGGGCCAGCGGAAGGCGGCGGCGGCGACCGGTGGCTTGCTGGCCAATCTGCTGCGCAGGTTGCGGTGGGACCGCGCCCGCCGGCCGGCCCGGCAGCTGCGCGCCAGCCTGGACGCCATCCCGCCAGCCGGGGCGTCGGCGATGCCGTCAGGGATGCCGGGAAGCATCGAGGCCGCCACACCGTACCGGCTCACGGTCTGGGTCGGCCGTGACGGCGGGCTGCCGGGCATCGCCGCCCCGCTGCCCGAGGGGGAGTTCGTCGGCGAGAGCGCCCACGATCTCGAGGTGGTGGTGACCGATCTGGTACGCGGTGGCGGGCCGGGCGGCGGGCTGGTGGGAAGCGCGACTGTGAGCCTGCCATCGGCGGGTGACTCCTCCCCGGCGGTGTTCGAGCTCACGGCCGGGCCGAGCGGCAGCTGGCTCCTGCTGCGGGTGGCCGTGCTGTACCGGCGCCGCTTCCTGCAGGCCGGTCTGCTGCGCGGCGAGGTGGGCGGCGCCCCGCCGCAGTTCGACCTGGAGACCGTCGTGCGCGGCGAGGTCGCTGACTTGGACCTGATGGCTGGGCACGACCTGGCGCTGGTCGCGGACCGGTCGCCGCGCGACGAGCCCGACGCCGGTCTGGCGGTGACGGTGGTGGCGGCCGATGGAGTCGAGGTCCGGCCGCTGACGGATGGCGACCTGCGCGCGCTGGCCGCCGGGCTGCGGGCGCTGACCGATGTCGACGGCGGGTCCGATCCGGACCCGGATCTCTACCGGGCGGTGCTGGTCGACTGCGCCAGGCGGGGACGGACCCTGTACAAGGAGCTGTTCGGCCGGCGCGGATCGGTGCCGCCAGCCGCGGCGGTCCGGCTGCGGGCGGCTCGGACCGTCTCAGTGCTGTCGTCGGCGCCGGCCATGACGCTCCCGCCGGAGCTGGTCTACGACCGGCCGGTGCGGACTTCCGGGCAGGATCCCATCGGGCTGTGCCCGCAGGTGGCGGCCATGACCGAGCTCGGCCAGTGCGCGGTCGCGTGCCCCGAGCGGGACAACCCGGCGCTGGTATGCCCCTACGGCTTCTGGGGCGCCACGAAGATCATTGAACGGCATGCCGTGGGCGGTGCGGACGCCGCCGTGGCGCTGTCCGTCGGTCCGGACCTCGACCGGCCGTCGTTCCCGCTCGGCAGCGTGCTGGCCGCCGCGTCGGACCGGGCCGACTGCAACGACGCCCGCGCATGGAACGCCGCCGCGTCGGACCTGGCCCGGCAGGCGACGCTGGCTACGTCCTGGCATGGCCTCAGATCCGCTGCCAGGTCGCTGCGTGACCAGGCGTCGGGTCCGGATGTCCTCGTCCTAGTCCCGCACGTCACCATGCGCGGCGGCGTGACCGTTCTCGAGATCGGCGCCGACGACAAGCTGGAGCTCGTCGGTGACGAGCTGGTGCCGCTCGTCGTCGACGAGGCCGAGACCAATCCGGTGGTCCTCATCCTGGGCTGTCGGACCGCGGGCGGCGACGCGCCGCTGTTCGACGCCGCCGGGTACTTCCTGCGCTGCGGGGCGTCGGCGGTCGTCGCGACGCTGGCCCCGGTGCTCGGCCGCCAGATCGTCCCCATCGCCGTGGCGCTGCTCGCGGAGCTCACCGACCGTGCCGCAGCTGGCGGCGACCAGCCGCTGCTCGGCGAGGCGCTGCTGCATGCCCGGCGGCGGGCGCTGGCCCGCGGCGAGGCAGCGGCTCTGTGCCTGGTGTCGTTCGGCGACGTCGACTGGCGGCTGCGGACGGGCGCTGCTCAGGCGCCGAAGTGAACAAGCGAGCTCCAGACCAGCGGCGGCTCGCCGTGCGCCGCGCGCTGCGCCGTCGCGAGCGCCCGGGCGGGATCGGTGCCCGCGGCCATGAGCCGGTGGTACCGGGTCATGAAAGCACCGCTGGTCTGGTCGTCCAGTGGCCACAGCGGCGCGGTGACCGATCGCGCCCCGGCGGCGAGCAGGACCGCCGCCGGACCGATAGCCTCGTCCGGCAGCCGGGTACCGGTCAGCCCGGCGTCGCACCCACTGAGCACCAGGTGCGCCTCGCCCGCCAGCCGGCGCTCGAACAGCTCGCCCAGCCGGACGCCCGACGCCAGCCGCAGCACCGAGGCCATCGGGTCGTCGAAGTCCACGTCGACGTGACAGACCAGGTGCGCGACCTGGGCGCCGGGCGCCGCCTCCACCAGCAGCCGCGCCGCGTCCGTCCCGTCTGCGCCCCCGGTCCGAGGAGTGCCCGCGCCGCTGTCCTCGCCTGTGGCGCCTCCCGCCGCCGTGACGGGGCCGCTGGTCCGCAGCGTGCGGGCCGGCTCGGGTGGTCGGCCGACGGGCCCGCGGCGGCCGACCATCCTGGGCCGGGTGTCGGACCCAGCCGGGTGGCGCGGCCGTCGTACTCGCGGACCACCGCGTCGGCTTCCGCGAGCGCGGCGGGCAGCCAGCGTCGGCCGGTACCGGGATCGGCCGCGACCAGTGCCCGGGGCCGAGCCGGCCACGCCGCCGGGGTCGGCAGTGACCGTGCGTTGGTCAGGGTATGCGGCACCGCGGCGTCCACCAGCCCGTCGCCGCCGGCCGGTCGGGCGGTCGCCAGCGGCAGCCATGCCACCCGTCCGATCGGTACCAGGCCGACGGCCGGGACACCGGCCAGCTGGTGGGTGACCGGTTCGACCAGGTGCCGCCAGGTCCAGGACAGCAGCTGCGCGACGGCGGTGTTCCAGGCGTCCCACGGGTCCGAGGTCGGCTGGGTGAACGCGGCCCGGACGTTGTCGAGCGCCTGCCCGACGAGCTCGGTCGTGACCGCCAGCTCGACCGCGCCGACCCCGCCGTCCGGCCGGACGACGAAGGCGTTGCCACCGAGACGGGTGGTGGCCCAGTACACCATCGGCCCGCCGAGGGCGCCGGCTCGCTCCACGATGTCGGCGAACGTGACCTGGCCGGCGGCCCGGCCGGCCCGGTGCGCCAGCAGCGTCGCCGACGCCTGTTCGAGGTCGACGACGGCCGCCTGGATGTCGCCGCAGCGAGTCGCGGCGGCCGCGGCGGCCGCCGCGGTGCCCTGGACGCCGAACCTGGCGAGCTCCTGGTCGGCCTCGACGTCGCGTCGCCGGGTGAGGTCCCGGGCGGCGTCCAGCGCCATGCCGAAGGCCTGGTGGCTCTGCGCCCACTGCTCGAAGTGGAAGGCCACGTTGCCCAGCCGCTGGCCGGCCACGACCGTCGTGGTGAGCTCCCGGACGGCCAGCGCGTCGTCCCACGCGTCGCAGGCCCGCTGCAGGTCGACGAGGTCCGGGGCGGTCACGTGGATGTGGCGGTTGTACAGGCAGTTGCCGAAGTTGACCAGGGCCCGGGCTCGCAGCGTCGACGGCTCGGTCAGCCGTTGGGTGACGGCCTCCAGCGTCCGTACCGCCTCGTCCAGCATCGCGGACAGCGGCTGGTCGGGCGTCATGACCGCGCGTTCGTGGAGCCACGAGCCCAGTGAGGTCTGGTAGATGTCCAGGTCCGGCGAGGTGGCCGCGGTCAGGTTCACCGCTTCACGGCAGGCATCAATGGCACGGTCGAGCTGCGCTGGACTGTCAGTGGTGAACGCCAGCTGAGCGTGGATCGCCGCGAGTGTGTTTAGCCGTCCGGCTCGTTCAGGTGACGGCGGTGTCTGCTCCAGAGCCGCGCGCAAGGTCCTCAGTGCCGCGATCAGGTCGGCCTTGTCCTCGGTGAGGCTGAAGCGGCGCACATAGGCGTTCGCGAGGTTGGTGCGCAGCGTGCGGGCGACATCGGCGCGAAGCTCCGGGACCAACGCCCGTTCCGCCCGCCGGATCGCCTCGCGAAGGTCCTCGCTGTCACCGAACAGCTCGTACCGCTCCGACAGCGCCACGCACGCCTGGTTGGCGAGCACCCCGAAGGTGTTCAGGTCCAGCGACATTGCGTCGATGGTCGCGAGGGAGGCGTCGATCGACGCCTTCAGCCGGTCGAGGTTGCCGTCGTGGTGGTAGCGGGCGAACTCAAGGCTGGCGGCCGTGCCGAGCATCCCCGAGTAGGCCGGCGAGTCGCGGGGCGCCGCTGCCAACGCCTTCGCCGCCGCTTCCCAGCCGACGACAAGCGCGTCTTCGTCGCGATCACGCTCGTGGTGGGCCAGCGACACCCTGGCCAGGGCGGACCACTGGTTGGCGGACGGAACCCGGCCCCGGGCGGGAGCGAACCGCTCGGTCAGCTGGATCGCCTCGTCGAGGTCGTCGTCGCGGCCCTGGCTGTAGTACGAGTCCGTCAGATTGCCCGCGAGGTTCGCGGCCAGCGACGCCGCCAGGTCTGCGACGTCGGTGTCGGTCTCGGTGTCGTCGGCTAGGCGCAGTGCCGACCGATTGGTGTCGATGGCTCGTCGCAGGTCATCCGGTTGGCGATCGAGGTCGTAGCGGCAGTCGTAGGCGACTGCCAGGTTCCCGGCCGCCTTGACGGTCGCCTCCCGGTCAAACGACGCTTCACCTTCGCGCCCGGCTGTAACCACCGGATCCAACACCTGGATCGCCCGGTCGAGATGCTCGCGGCGGCTGGTCGTGTTCCAGGAGGTGAGCAGCGCCGACCCGAGATTGACCCGGTCCGTGGCCCAGCTGGCGTCCAGATTGCGGGCGACCCGGCGTTCGCCGATCGCCAGCGCCTCGTCGAGGTCGGCTCGGTCCCCCTGGAGGCGATGGCGACTGGCCAGGTCGACCGCGAGCGCCACCTCGACGAGCTCGGCGCGCTCACCGGTGAGCTGACCGGTCGCCAGCAGGTCGCGGGCCAACGCGACGGACTCGTCAAGCAGCGCCCCGGCCGACGCGTCGCCATGGCCGTCCGCGAGCAACCGGTCCAGCAGGCCGAGCAGGCGAAGCCCAAGGTGGGCTCGTCTCGCCGCATCGGCGGCCTCGGTGTATTCGGCGCGAACCCGGTCCAGCAGCGCCAGCCAATCGGGAGGGGGCGTCATGCGCGTTCCACCCGGCCGGCTCCGACGGTCAGTCGGATCCCGGTCCGGCCCGCGCGGGGGTAGTGCGTCCGGGCGCCGAAACGGTCGGCCAGCGTGGGATCGGCGAACTCCTCGGTGCTTGCCGACCGGTAGTTGAACCACAGCTCCGGGGCGTCGCAGCGGTCGAGGATCCGCGCGACGGCGCGGCGGTCGGGGTGGGAGTGCCGAGCGCCGTTGGTGGAGATCAGCCAGTGCTGGCAGTCGAGCGCCGACAGCAGGCCCGGCGAGACGTTGCCCCGGCTGCCATGGTGAGGCGCCTTGCACAGGTCGACCGGATAGCGCCCGCCCGGCCGCAGCGCGCGCAGCCCGGCCGCGAGCACCTCGCCGTGGGCATCGGCGCCGAGCAGCACCCGGGCCCGGTCGGTGTGCTCGACGACGAAGGCGATACTCGAGCCGTTGGCGGCCGAGGAGTCGCGGGAGTAGCCGGCGGCGGCGAGCTCGGCCAGCGGCACCCCGGGGTCCCGGACGCCGAGCAGGTCCGCCGGTCCGTCCGGCGAGGTGTCGGCCTCGAAGTCGCGGACCACGGCCGGCCAGTCTAGAGCCAGCTGGCGCAGCCCCGGCACGTCCGGGGACAGCAACGTCAGCCGGAGGCCCGGCAGCTCGATGACCGGTGGCTGGCCCCGCTCCGGGACGACGACCGCGTGGCCGTCGAACATGGTGTTCCACGGCCAGCGGTTGTCCAGAAGCTCGACGAACGCGTCGCCGTGCGCAGGGCCGAGGAGGTCGCCAGCCAGGTGGTCGGGCCCGTTGAACCAGACGTCGGACGCGCTGAAGCCAGCCGGAGGTTGCTGGAACAGCGCGAGCAACCCGCCGATGTGGTCGGCGTCGATGTGGGTGCACACGACCAGCTCGAAGTCGCGCTGGTCGACGGGCTGACGGTCGAACCTGGCGGTCAGCCCCCCGGGTACCACGTCCGACCGGCGGTTGCTGCGCCCGCCGTCGACCAGCATGCGACGCCACCGGCCGTCGTGATCCCACTCCAGCCACAGGCAGTCGCCGTCATCGGCGGGCAGCGCCTCGACGATGATCACGCTGTATCGATCATGGACGATGGCCTCTTCAGGGGGAGGGAGGGGGAGGGGGCCGCGGTGGCGCCGTCGTGGTGGGTCGTGCGCGGCGGGCCGAGCGGGTCGCGATGCCGGCCGGTTCGCCCCGACCCCGGCTGGGCGAGCTTGGACGGGCCGGCATACCAAACTGACGTCCTGCGGGTCCTGCCGGTCGACGAATTCCGGAGCCTCGTGGGCGGTTTGGCTGAAGAATTCGCAATGCAGCTATCTGTTGCCGCTGTGCCGGTCGAACAGGTCGTGGCCGAGGGTGGGCCCGGCGGGCCCGAGCGGCCTTCGGCCGCCGATGGTGAGAAGTTAACCGACACAAAGCGCACCCGTTCGTCCCGGAAGATGGCGCCACTCTACCGTGCGCCTGGCGGTTGGATTTCTCAGAACCTGATCTGGACCATCCGGCATGTTTTTCGCAGCGTTTCCAATTTTCACGCCGGTGAGCAGAAAAATCGTCGGCCGGCCGTTCGGCGTGCCGCCCAGGGCAAGGGAGTGGCTGGGCTGGCGCGATGGGGATCGTGTGATCCGGCCAGGCGGATCGGCCGTGAGACCTGACATCGCGACACTGCGGCATCGCGGCTCCGGCGACGGCCATGTCGGCGATATGTACCCGATTCGTCACCCGCCGCCCTAGGATTGGCGCTGTCGCTGCACCAGCCGGCCGCTTCGGGGGCGAGCCGCACGGCGACCAGGGGGAGACAGATGTTCGTTGACCTGTCCGCGCGACGGCCGCGGTGCCGGGCGAAACGCCTCGAGGTTCGGCACCCTGCAGGTTCCGTCCTGCACCAGGGCTCTCCTCGAGGCTGGTCGCGGGCCGTGCCTGATTCCGAGCTGTGACTGATCTCCTGGATCGACAGCCGTCGACACGGTGGGACTTCTTCATCTCCTACGCCCAGCCGGACCTTGCCTGGGCTGAATGGGTCGCCTGGCAGCTGGAGGAGGCGGGCTACACGGTCCTGTTCCAGCATTGGGACTTCGTCGCCGGCACCCGGCGGACGGCGGGCATCCATGCCGGGACGATGGGAGCACGGCGGACCATCGCGATCCTTTCGTCCGCCTACCTGTCGTCGGTTCACGAGGCCGTCGAATGGCCTGTCGCGATGAACGCGGATCGGGCCGGCCTGGCCCGGAAGCTCGTTCCCATTCGGGTAGAGGACTGCGACCCGCCCGGGCTGTTCGGCGAAGTGACCTCGGTGGACCTGGTGGGACTCCCCGCCGAGGTTGCCGCCGCCCGGCTGCTCCAGGGGGTCGGCGCGGCGGTCGCCGGCCGGGCGAAGCCGGCCCGCGCGCCAGGCTACCCGGGGCCCGGCACCGCGCCGGGCCCCGACGCGGGAGATCCCGAGCCCCGGCGACGACTGACGCCGCTGTTCCCCGACACCCGGCCAGGCGGCCACAGCCAGGCCGAATCGGCCGACCTGCGAACTGCTGTCACCGGCTACTGGCATCCCGACCGCCGGTCGGGACCGTCCGCCGTCCCGCTCGGGGTGCTCACCGACCAGCTCGCGGCCACGGTGCGCAACCAGTGGCTGGCCGAGGCGGAGCTGAGGCGACTTAATGATCCATACACGCTCCCGGTTCGCTGGACGACCATGGGTGAAGGTGTCCCACGACTCGCGACCGCGGGACACAACCACCAGATCGGCGACTTCTTCCGGGCTCTCCCCGGGCGACGGCTGGCGATCCTGGGCGCGCCGGGCTCTGGCAAGACCGTGCTCGCGGCTCACCTCCTGCTCGACCTGATCGCCGCCCGCGACCCAGGTGACCCGGTGCCGGTCCTGTTCACCGCCGTGTCCTGGGACCCGGTGTCGGAGCGCTTCCGCGGCTGGCTGACCGCCCAGCTCACCCTGACCTATCCGGGCCTGGCCGCCATCACCGTGTCTCTGTTGGGCGCCCGAGTCAGCCGCGCGGAGGCCCTGATCGACGCGGACCTGCTCGTGCCCATCATCGACGGCATCGACGAGCTGCCCGAACCCGCGCGCTCCCGCGCTTTCGAGCGGCTCAACCAGGGCCTGCGCCCCGGTGCGCCGCTCGCGCTCACCTGCCGGTACGACGAGTACGCCGGAACGGACCCGAGCTCCGGAACTGACGAGGAGGCGGCAGGGGACGCGGCGGCTGCTTCGGTCGGCCAGTGGGCGAACCGGCTGAACGCAGCCGTCGCAGTCCGGATCGAACCGCTGAGTGCGCGTGTCGTCGGCGACTACCTGCGAGCCACGGCCGGCGGGCCGCAGGAGGCCGGTCGCTGGGACCAGGTCGTCGACACCGTGCTCACGTCGCCGCGTGCACCGCTGACCGAGGCCCTGACGACTCCGCTCGCGGTGGCACTCGCCCGAACGCTGCACGCTCCGTCGCGGGTCCGCCCGGGCCAGGCCCGCGCCGACCCGGCTCAGCTGTGCGACCGGGAGCTCTTCCCGACGGCCCAGTCGGTGCTCGACCACCTCTTCGACGGCTACATCGCCGCCGTCTACCCGCAGCGACGCGGTGAACCCGGCCCCGACGGGTCGCCGTCGCGCTGGAACGCCGTCGACGCGACGCGGTTCCACGTCACCCTCGCCGGTGTTCTTCGCGGGCTCGGTACCGCGGACATCGCCTGGTGGCGGATCCCGGAGGCCGCACCGGCGGTACTGCCCAGACTAGCCCTCGGCATCGCCTTCACCGCCGTCGTGACAGCCATCGCGCGGCTGGCCGCCGTTCCGAGCCTCCTATCCGCCGGCGTGGCGGCGGCCACCGGCCTCACCGTCGGCGCGCTGTCGTTCGCCCTGCGCGGGCATACCCATCCCCGCCAGGCTGTCCTGCGGCCACCCACCGCTCGGGAGGCGGCCGGTGGACTGGCCGCCGGCCTCGTCGCCGCACCGACGGCAGGCCTGGCCGCGCACGCCGCGAGCGCCCACGGCGGCCTGGCGCTGGGATGCGTCGCCGGAGTGGTCGGTGGCGTCGGGCTTGCGCTGGCCGCCGGCGCCGACGATGCTTCGGACCTCGAGGCGGCCGTAAGCCCGGGGGCGGTCCTCAGCCGTGACCGCGCCTCGTGGATCGTGATGGGCGTCGGGCTGCTCAGTGGCGTCGTGCTGATCACCTGCGCCGGCGTCGTCACCGGTGCCGGCCTGCGCGCCGGTCTTGCCGGCGGACTGGCGGCCGGCGTCGTCATCTGCCTGGCGGTCTGGCTGACCCAGCAGCTCGGCATGTCCTTCGGGCGGTTCGCGGCCGCCAGCCTCTGGCTCGCCTGCCGGCGACAGCTCCCGTTCCGTCTCATGACATTCCTTCGGGACGCCCATCGGCGCGGCGTGCTGCGACAGGTCGGCGCGGTGTACCAGTACCGCCACGCCGGTCTGCAGGAACGCCTCGTCCAGCAGAGACGCCCGGCCTCCCGGCACGGCGGGTGACGCCCTCGCACCGGTCTGGCACCTCAGCCGTCACGAACCTCCTTGCCGCCTATTGTTTGCTGCACGTTGTGGATGCCGAAAATGTCATCCGCCCTGCTCAGCGCGGGGGCTGTTGCGTTGGCGGGGTCCAGCGGTCGGGCCGGCCGCTCGGGCATGATCGACGGGTGCGTCGTCGGCGTGTGCGTCCCGTGGTTGCGGTCTCGGAGTTCGCGGGGTTCCGGTTCCCGCCGGAGGTCATCACGTGGGCGGTGCGGTGGTACCTGCGCTACGGGCTGTCCTATCGGGACGTCGAGGAGCTGCTGGCCGAACGCGGCATCGTCGCTGATCATGTCAGCGTCTACCGGTGGTGCAGCGGTTCACGCCGCTGCTGATCGACGCGGCCCGGCCGTGTCGCCACAGTCCCGGGGACAGGTGGTACACGGACGAGACAGATGTCAAGGTCGCCGGCCGTTGGACCTACTTGTACCGGGCGATCGACCAGTTCGGGGGGTGTCAGATGGTTGGCTCTGTCACGCTTGCGGTGGTGACTGTGGGTTAGCCGAGCAGGATCCGGTGGCGGAGGAGAGGGAATCCGGCGCGGCCGTGCATCTGCCGCATGATCCGTTTGGTCTTGGTGTTCACGCCTTCGGTGCCGCCGTTGCCGTAGGGCAGCGTCAGAGCGTTGTTGACGGCGTCGCGGTCGAGGTCGAGGCCGCGGGTGAACGCATGCAGGTGCGGCAGGCCGGCGGCCCGTGCGGTCGTGATCCAGTTGGTGAGGAGGCCGTCGTTGCCGGCGGCGGGTTCGAGCAGGGCGGCGAAGCCGCTGACCAGGCGCGCGAGGCTGGTCATCTCGGGGCAGGCGGCGCTGAGTTCGCCGAGCCGGTCGCGTTGGGCGTCGGCGAGGGCCTCGGGCCTGGTGAGCAAAAGGCGGGTGACGGCGCGCGGGAAGATCGCGGGCTGGTCGCCGTCAAGGCGCCCCTGGTTGATGTAGCGGACGAGCAGGTTGTGGCTGCTGGGATAGCCCTGCTCTCTGATCTCGCGGAACAGGGCCAGGACCGCGACGGCGGGTTCCTCGGCGCGGCGCCGTTTCAGATAGTCGCGGTAGGGGTCGACCATCGTCGGGCGGAACGCCGACGCGGCGACGAGCCGGTCGGGTTCGGGGGCTCGAGCGTAGCGCTTGACCGTGTTCAGCGCGAGGTTGAGCCGCCGGGCGCAGTCGAGCAGGCCCACGCCCTGGTCGAGCAGGTCGTGGACCTGGCGCCACCGCTCGCGGGTCGTGGCGGCGCGGGGGCCGTCGGGTGGCCGGGCGGCCCCCGCCCAGCAGGCGCTGTGCGCGGCGACCTCCTGGCGGACGGCCTCTGCGAGGCTGTGCCACAGGGCACTGGTGGGCCGCCGGCGAGGTGCCCGCGGGTGCGGGTCCTTTTCCGGCGGCCCCCAGTCCGAACGACGCATGCGGTAGGGTAGGCCGCCGACGAGGTGCCAGTTGGCCTGGCCCTTTTCCGACGGCCCCCTCCGAACCAGCCATGCCCGGTTTCCGTAGCAGCTGGCTCTCCAGTGCTTATCGTGGTCTACGTTTTACACGTCCTTCACGAATGATCTCCAGTACGGTTGCGGCGTCTCGCATCTCGCGTACCTCACCGTTCTTGTCGATCTCAAGCACCTGGGTCCCTTCGCCCGATGTAGACGGCTCTCCCGTCCTCCGTGGCAGGGCGTGACTCCTGCGACTACTACGGACCCTCCGTGACCGTAGGGCTCGCGCCCCGTAGGCCATCCCGAATTCCTCATGCGCCAGACGTGTCGAGCGTGACGTAGGCGTCCCGGTCCGTCCCCTTGAACGAGCTCGCTGCCCGTCGCCCACCGGCCGGAAGGGTTCAAAGCGACGAAAGTCGGAATCGCTCCTATGCCGGCGGCCCCGACATCAGACGCCGTGTCGGGAGGTGTGACGCTTGCACCGCTGGAGACTGGGCTTCAAGCAGTCTGGCCTTCGCCGTATCACGCGGGCCTTGCACGGCCGTGCCTTCGGCGCCTTCACAGCATCCCGCGCTTTCCCGCCATGCTCTTGTCCCCTCCCGGTCTCCCGTTCAGGTAAGGCGGGTGGCCCAGAGGTCACCTCCTCCCGAACCTCTGCCCCCTGTGGGGGCGATCTGGCGCCGAGTTAGACGGCGCACACTTTCACCGCACGTCGCTCTCCGGTGACTACTACGCGAGCTGTTTCGTTGGCTGTCCGGCATGAACGGCGTCGTGGCAGGAACGGCAGACCACGAGGGCCTTGCGTCGCCGTCGCGCCATGTGGGCCGCCCATGCCGGTTGCGGTTGTCCCGGCCGGTCGAGGTCTGACAGTCGCCGGACGTGGTGCACGGTGATGCCGTCCGTGCTCGTGCAGATCTCGCAGTGGTTCGCCAGGAGCCGGGTGACCAGCTCCGTGTGGCGCACGACGCCCGGGACCAGGACGCGGTCGGAGATGACCGCGTCGCGGCGCCGTCGGAGTGGAATGCCGCCGAACCGTGCGACCAGTGGCTTCCTGCCGCTGCGTTCGACCGTGGCCTCGAAACACTTGCGCCGCCCGTGCGGGGTGTCGACGGTGGCCGCGTATCGGTGGGCCATTTTCGACACCGACGAGCGGTGCTTGTTGGCCAGGGTCTTGAGCAGCGAGGTCTCCATGACCCAGAGCAGCCGGTAGAGACGGTGAACGTTCCCGGCTGGCAGGTAGTACTGGACGATGCCCCGCCACTCGGCCCCGTAGGTGTTGACGATCGTGTGGTCGTCCTCGTTGAGCAGACGGGGCCTGCGCTCGGGTTTACCGCGCGAGGTGTAGGGGGCCTTCTTGGCTTTGATCACCGATGCGGGTACCCGGAGGCTGACAGTGCCGTTGGCACTGCGTTTGCCGCCGGTGACCTTGCGGTCGTTGTGGAGCACGGTGATCTCGTAGCCGAGGAAACGCGCGGCCTGGGTGCGGGCGTGCGTGATCAGGGTCTTGTCGTCCGACAGTTCCAAGGCGAGATCGTCGCGTAGGAATGCCGTCAGGCGTTGTTTGATCTCCTCGGCTGTGCGTCCTGAAGACCGGAGGTGACGTGGTGTAGTCCAGCGTGACTGATGGTCGTGCTCGTCGTTGCTTGCCGGTGAGAGTCCGGTCCGGGTAGCTGCCAGGAGGCCCGGTAGCAGGCTGGCGGTCCGGTTGGGTAACTGGCCGGGTCGAAGCCCAGCGTCAAAAGCCCTGTCAGGGGGAGCAACTGAACGGTCCGTAGCATGAAGCGAACGCTGCCGCGTCGTCAAAGTCCCGGCCTTGGGGCCGGAAAGAGGGAGAGCCGAGCCGCGAGCTTCACGGTGAAGGCCATGGAAGCGGTGAAGACCCTGGAGGTGCAGCCGTGAGGAACTCCCCGGCGTAAGGGCGGCGGAACGTTCAGAAAGTGACGGCGGGAACAGGAGAGGCCCGATCCGGCCCGGTGGCCCTGCGAAGGACGGCCGTCGGAAGTGAGGTGCCCTATAACCGGCCAAACCGGGAAGTGGGTAGCCTGTCGGGTGGGCGTCGGAGGCGGTCATATTACCGATCGAGCCGGGCGGACAACATAACCGCCGGTGAGGGAAGGGCCGCTACTTCGTCGATGTGCTTCGGCGCAGGGAAGAGCTGGTGAGTGCCACATATGGCTAGTACCACCGGGCAAGATACGGTTCGGACTCTGCAACGAGCGCTGTACCGGGCGGCCAAGGCCGATCCCGGGCGTCGGTTCCACGCGCTCTATGACAAGGTCTATCGCAGGGACGTGCTGGAGTGCGCGTGGGTTCAGGTGCGCCGTAATGCTGGCGCTCCGGGCATTGACCGGGCTACCGTCGTCGACGTCGAGGAGTACGGGGTGTCCCGGCTGCTCGATGAACTGGCCGCGGACGTGAAGGCAGGGGTGTGGCGGCCGTCGCCGGCCCGTCGGGTGTTGATACAGAAGCCCGGGGTGTCCGAACGGCGTCCGCTGTCGATCCCGACGGTCACGGCATACTGCCGGAGCTGACAGTCGATCTTCGAAATCTCTCGTTGTTGTCCATCCGTTCCACGCGCTGCACGGTCAGCGGCTCGACGTCCTGTTCAGTAAGCGGTGGGCGGGCGAGACGTTGTTCGTCTGTGTTCGGCCGGGTTCGGGTCAGATCACGCTGCCGGCGGCGTGGACGGATCGTGGTCCGTCCACGGAGCGGGGCCGGCTCTCGGTCGACGGGTTGACGGCTCTGAGCGCGGTGACACGCGCCCTCACGGTCGTTGATGGCGGTGAGTAGCTATGCGATTGTCTTGTGTGATGACTCCACCCAAGATCCGGACAGATCCGGGCACAACAAGCACGGAGGATCTTCTTGCGCGACGACGGGCACTGGCCGAGACGATCGGGGACCCGCAGCGGGTGCTGGCCGGTTCGCTCGTCGAGCAGCACCGCCGGTGCGGCAAACCGAGCTGTGCGTGCACGGGCGGGGACGGCCACGGGCCGTACGCCTACCTCAGTCCACGCCAGGTCGAGCGCGGCCGGCTGCGCTACGTCCCGGCCCGCCTCGTCGCGGTCGTGCGCCACTACCTGGACCGGTCTGGCGAGGTCGAGGCGGCGTTGGCGGAGATCTCGGCGATCAACGTCGAGCTGCTGGCACGCCGGGAGCTGACCTGAGCGATGGCCGTGGCCGTTCTGTCCGGACCTGCCCGCCGCGAGGCGGTGGCGGTGGTAGCGAACATGACGGCCAGCGCACGGGGAGCGAACAGTGAACGGCGAATACACGATCACCACGTCGCATCGGCGGCGGGCGGCGCTGGTCTACCTGCGCCAGTCGACGCTGATGCAGGTACGGGAGCACACCGAATCGACGCTGCGGCAGTACGCGTTGCAGGACACAGCAGTCGAGCTGGGCTGGGCTGCGGGCGACGTGGAGGTGATCGACACGGATCTGGGGGTCTCGGGTGCCTCGACCCGGGGCCGGGAGGGATACCGCCATCTGATGACCCGGCTGTGCCTGGGCGAGGTCGGGGCGATCTTCGGGTTGGAGATCTCCCGGCTGGGCCGGTCGAACGCGGAGCTGGCCCGGCTGGCGGAACTGGCCCGGCTGACGGACACGCTGCTGATCGACGCGGACGGGGTCTACGACCTGTCCGACTTCAACGACCAGCTGCTGCTCGGCCTGAAATCGACGATGGCCGCCGCGGAGCTGCACATCATGGCGGGCCGGCTGCAGGCGGCGAAGCGCGCCGCCGCGGAGCGCGGCGAGTTGCGCACCCCGCTGCCGGTCGGCTACGTCTACGACGCCGAGGGCGCCCAGGTCATCGACCCGGACGAAGAGGTCCAGGCC
>NZ_CAKJTM010000066.1:0-11562 GCF_917627345.1 Protofrankia sp. CiP3
ACCTACACCAACCTCGGCATCCTGGCGCAGCGGCGGGGGGACTACCCGGCCGCCGAGGCCCGCTACCAGCAGGCGTTGGCCATCCGCGAGGAGCTCGGCGACCGCGCCGGCCTCGCCGCCACCTCCACCAACCTCGGCGACCTGCGCACCCGGCAGGGCCGGCCAGCCGAGGGCGTCCCGCTCGCCCTTGCGGGCCTTGCCGCACTCCTCCAGCTCGGCTCCCCCGACGCCGTCACCGCGCTCAACGTGCTCCGCGCACAGCGCGAACATCTTGGCGACGAGGCGTTCTTCGCCATCGCACGCGAGCATGTCGACGCCGACAGACTCGACACCCTCACCGCCATGCTCGACCGCCGGCCGGACAGGGCCACCGACGAGGATCCTGCCGCTACCGCACCCGGCCCGTACCACCACCCTGGTCCGCCGCCCAGCTGGGCGTAGGCACACGGTGGCGACGGTCATTATCGTCATGGGGTGCGCTGGCCAGGGCAGGTCTGCCGGCCGCGGACGGCGCTGGGTGCCTGGCAAGCGGCGGCTCACGTCGTCGAGCGGTCGCCAGCGGGTGCCGGCGGCGGGACGCGGGGAGGGGCGGAGCCGGGTGCGAGCAGCTCGGTGCGCAGCTCGTGGGCGCCGTCGATACGGCTGGCCTCGTAGTAGACCCGGTAGGCGCCATCCGGTAGTTCCACGACGCTCACGTAGCGCAGCGCCCCGTCGCCGTCCGGTGAGACGGCGTGGGGGGCCGCGCCGACGGCGTTGAACCGCGTGGGGGTCCCGTCCGGGGAGACGACGGCGGTGGCAAGCCCGGTGCGCTCGTACCAGTTCTCCGCGGCGCTCGCGCGTCCGTCGTAGAAGGCGACCGTGGCCGGCCCGATGGTGAGCACGTCGGTGATGCGGACGCCGCGGGCGTCCCAGTGTCCTGGACGTGGCGCGAGCGCGACGCCGCGCCACGTCCAGCTGACGCCGTCGTCGCTGGTGGCATGACGGCTGTCCATCCGGTCCGTGGCCGCCGGGTCGTCGAGCGGGTGGCAGGACGCCCACAGGTGCCAGCGCCCGGCCCGCCAGCGCACAACGGGGTCCTTGACGGCCATCGACGCGTCGCCCGGCAGCGCGGTGCGCCGCGCGGTGGGCTCGAACCTGTCGGGAAAGTCCGCCTCGAGCAGGTCGACCCACCAGTGCGGGCTGCCCGGCGTCGCGCAGCTCACGTAGAGGCGCCAGCGTCGGTCAGGGGTGCGGACCAGCGCGGGCCGTTCCAGGGACTCGGCACCGAACGGCTCACGGCTGATCCGCGCGATCTCGGTGAACCGTTCCCCGTCGGCGGAGCTGGCGATCACCACGGCGTAGCCGCGGCCGTCGTCGACCGGACGGCGCAGGCGGTAGGCGAGGTAGTAGGTGCCGTCGACCAGCAGCGCGCTCGGCGCGCCGGCCCAGTTGCCCGGGCCGTCGGCCTCCGGGACCGCCACCGTCACCGCGGCTTCGAGGCGGGGGAGCGGGATGGCCGGGGTGGGGCTGAGGGAGGAGGCTGTGATCGACACCTGGAGAACTTTAGCGCCCCGGTGCACAACCTCGCCCCAGGCGGGGCCATTTGCCATATGCCCGGTGGTAAAGGTGCTGTTCTCGTATCCTGCGAGGGCGGGCGGATCTGCCCGGCGGCACCGTCGCCGCGCTACCCCCTCGTCGTGTCTGGAGTGTTCCGCCCGTGGCCTTGCCCAACTTTCTCGTGATCGGAGTGCCGAAGGCCGGGACGACGGCTCTGCACGCCGCCCTCAGCCGCCATCCCGCGCTGTTCCTGCCGTCGGTGAAGGAACCCAAATTCTTCCTCTCCGAGGGCCCGCCGCCGGCTCGTGGCGGGCCCGGTGACGCACAGACCTATCAGGAGCACGTCTGGCGGCGGGCCGACTACGAGGCGCTGTTCGACCCGGCGCCGCCCGGCGTGCTGCGCGGTGAGTCGACCCCGTTCTACCTCTACGACCTCGACGCGCAGAACCGGATCAAACGTCTGCTGCCGAAGGTGAAGCTGATCGTCCTGCTGCGCAACCCGGTCGATCGTGCACATTCGAACTGGACCCATCTGTGGGCCGCGGGCCTTGAGCCCGAACGCGACTTCGTGACAGCCTGCGCCTTGGCGGCTCAGCGCCAGGAGGCCGGCTGGGCGCAGTTCTGGCACTATGTCTCCCTTGGGCGGTACGGCGCCCAGCTGGCGCACCTGTTCGGCCTTTTCTCCCGGGAACAGGTCCTGCTGCTGCGTTACCGCGAGCTGCGCGATGCCCCGACCGCGACGCTCGACACGGTCTGCGACTTCCTCGGCGTGACCACGGGGGCTCTTGCCGCGGTACCGTCCGAGAACGTCACGCCGTTCGTCGCTGACACGACGGTCAACGCTGCCCTGCGCGCGATCCTGCGGACGGGCGGCCAGATCGGCCACCACTTCCCGGCCCCGGTACGCCGGGCGGTCCACATCCCGTTCCTGGCCGCTCTGCAGCGGAAGAAGGGCCGCCGGCCGCCGCTCACCCCCGAACAGCGGGCGGCGGTGCTGCCGTACTTCGTCGCGGACATCGCGCTCTTGGAGCAGGTCACGGGCCTTTCGTACGCGGACTGGCTCGTCACGGGCCTGGAGCCCGACATCGTCGATGACGGTGGCTGAACCACCTGTTCCCAGGCGCGGATCTGGCCACGAGCGCCCGGCAACAGGGCAGGGGACGCGGCGTCGCGGGGCTGGGGCACGCACCTCGCGTTACCACTCTCCCCATCTGTCGCCATCCATCGCCGCGCGATGCGCGGGTACCCCGGCCCGTCGGTCGCCACGAACCACCGTTGGTAACTCTCCGTGTCCATAGCGATGCATGCACCCCAGTCTCATTCCCTGGTCCACACCCCTATTGCCGGTTGTTCTTATTGGGCTCATGGTGAGTTCGTACTATGGGTCTGGAGCATGGTGAGGATGGTGCTGGCAGTCTGCGGGCTCAGCGCGCCCGGTTTATCGGAAGACCACATGCGCAAGGATTTTACGGCCGCATCTCGTGGACACTGGGGACAAAATCCAGATCGTATTATGAAACAATTTCCGCTGCTTGCGCACTTTCGTCCTGATGGTTGGCCGCCGGCTGTGTCGCCCACCACTTGGCCAGCGTCTCGAACTTTTGCCAGGTGATGGAACCCGGCGGGGCGGTGTAGGCGACGATTATCTGCTCGGGCGCGGAAAGAACCTGCAGGATCTGCCAGTCCAGGATCAGTTCTCCGACGATTGGATGATTCATCCGTTTGTGGCCAGACGTCATGGTCCGCACGCCGTGTTGGTTCCACCAGCGCCGAAAATCCGCGTCGAGCCTGGTCAGTTCCTCCACCAGAGCGTCGAGCCGAGGATCGTCCAAATAGAGTGTGACATCCCTGCGGAGACGCGCGACAAAGCCGATCGCCATATCCTCCCAGTCCGTGTAGAGCTGTCGCAGGTACGGTTCCAGGAACATCATGCGTGCCAGATTTCGGTGTTCGGGCTTGATTTTGGAGAAGTCAGTGAACAAAGCCGTTCCGAGGGCATTCCAGGCGAGCACGTCCGTACGCCGGCCAAGAATGAGCGCGGGAATATGATTGATGCTGTCCAGCAGGAGCTGCGTCTCGGGAGAAACCGCTTCCTCGCGTGACGCGGGCTTGTGGGCCGACGTCGTTCTCGCAATCGAGTACAGATATTCCTCTTCCGTTGGGCTCAACATCAACGCACGGGCAATGCTGGACAGTACGTTGTCGGACGCATGGATCATACGCCCCTGCTCCAGACGTGTATAGTAGTCGACGCTCATTCCGGCGAGCTGAGCGACCTCCTCCCGACGTAGCCCGGGTACCCGTCGAAAGCGTATGGCGCTGGCCAGGCCCACGTCCTCCGGTGAGATCGCCGCACGCTTGGCCTTCAGGAACTGGCTGAGTGTCAAATGCCCCCGTGCTTGCACCGTCATAAGCGCGATTATGCGACACGGTCTGAGGTTCCTGGTGCTCGGAGTCCTAGGAAGTCGCGGCCCGGGAATAACTCACCCTGGAGGGCCCCCGGAGTTCAGGTCATAGTGAAGATCTATTTACTGTGCGTCGAGGAAGCAGGGAGGATCGTCCATGAGGTCGATCACGCAGGCCGAGGCCGCGGCCCGTGTCGAGGCGGGAATCGCCAAGTCGCGTGAGCTCGGTGCGGGTATGAACATCGCGATCGTGGACGCTGGTGGTCACCTCGTTCAGTTCGTGCGCATGGACGATGCGTGGCTTGACTCGATCAACATCGCACTGAAGAAAGCCAGGACAGCGGCTTACTTTCGAACGGCCCCCGACGCTATCGGCGAGAGCCGCCAGCTGGGTGGCACTGTCCACGGCATCGAGCGCGGCACGGTCGACTTGATCACTTTTGGTGGCGGGCTGCCGATTCTTGACGGGGCCGGTAGAGTCATCGGCGCTGTGGGTGTCTCCGGTGGCAACCTGGAGCAGGACCATGCTGTCGCCGAAGTGGTCATGAAAGGCTCGTCGCTCATTAGTTGATCAATGTTCCCAGCTTGTTGTTCAGCTTGCTTGTTCCTCCCTGTTTGTGTGGTGGTGTCTGTTCGGGCATTCCTCCCGCTGAAACCAAGCCCAACGGTTGCGATGCGGATGAACGCCGTGCCGGGGCAGGGCGGGCGGCCGTTGGTATGGGCCCGCCGGGGTGGAGTGGCTCCACGCAGTGACTGGTACGGGTGGATGCGGCCGCGCCGTCCGGTGGACAGGCCGGTGAGCGGCCGGGGGCCAATCCGCCCGGCAATGCCCGTGGTGCTGTTCGGGGGCTGTGATAATTCGACCAGCGTGATGACCGGGCCAGGAGCGCCAGGCAGAGCGTCAGCGAGTGCGAACAGTACGTCATCTCACCTGCTTGGAGCGCCCAGCAGCAGGGGTGTAGATCAAGAAGCGGGGTTGGGGTGCGTGCATCGCGAGGCGACGGAACCCGCTGGGCCGGACCAGGTTCCCGATGGGAGCACGACTGTCCGGCAGCTATGACTTCATGATTATTAACATCGATCATAGCCATGATTGCGCTGAGGCCGCCGCGAGTTCCAGTGGGCCGCATGGCTGTGACGTCGACGCGCTTCATGATTTGATCATGACTGGGCTCAACGGCACAATCCTGCCGTGGCTGCCGGTGGAGCTCAGGGGTACCGCGAATCCGTTACTGGCTGTGACGCGGCCGGCCGGTATCTGGCCCGCCGACCAGCACGGCGGCCTTCTCCGTCGACGCCCGGCACCTGCCGAGGAGCCCGCCGGGCGCCGTACCGAGATCGACTGGCATCCGGGTTCACCAGGCTGGACACCGCTTTGCTGAGCTGCGGCGACGCTGTTTCGACCGCCGGGTCCTCCGCTCGGTCGATCGTTGGCCTGCCCGCCCGAATATCATGATCATATTTTGGAGTGAGAAGGTCAAGCCCCTCGCGAGGACCGAAACCGCTGCCTGGATCAGGGCTGCCAGCAAACGCCAGCACGCCAGGAGCTCGGGGCCGGGACGCTGGCGACCGTGGCGGCCGTGGCTGGTGATGTGACCAGAGTGGCTATCGTGGACTATTTCTTCACAGTACGTTGCTGGTCAACCGTGAGAGGGGGGAGCGTGACGATGGAGGAGCCACCGGGCTGGGCTGCGGATGTCGATGTCAGCCGGCCGAGCGTAGCCAGAGCCTACGACTACGCTCTCGGTGGATCGCACAACTTCGCGGTCGGCCGGGAGGCGCTCCACCGGGCGCGGGAGGTGTTCCCGGATATTGACCTGGTCGCCAGGTCCAACCGGCTCTTCCTGCACCGGGCGGTACGTTTCCTTGCCAAGGAGGCGGGTATCACGCAGTTTTTGGATCTTGGCTCGGGCATACCGACGGCGGGCAACGTCCATGAGATCGTCCAACGGGTGAATCGGGACTGCAGAGTGGTCTACGTTGACATCGACCCGATCGCGGTCATCCACTCGAGCATGCTGCTTGCCGATGATCCGCGGGCCACCGTCGTGCAGGCCGACGTGCGCCGGCCGGAGTCGATTCTGACCTCCCGCGCTGTCACCGAATTTTTTGATCTTTCTCAGCCGATCGCCGTCCTGATGGTGGCCGTCCTGCATTTCGTCGGGGACAGCGACGACCCCGCCGGCATTGTCGATGCCTTCCGGCGGGCTACCGTGCCTGGCAGCTACCTGGCGTTGTCTCACATCAGCCCGGACGGGCGGGCCGAAGAGATCGAACAGCTCGAACAGCTCGGAAAGCGGTCCCAGGCCACCCCGACCGGCGTCGTTGCCCGTCGTTGGTCGGCTATCGCGGCGCTGCTCAAGGGATATGATCTTGTCGACCCCGGCCTTGTCCACCTGCCGATGTGGCGCCCGGACGGGGGAGACGGTACCGCGGATCCGTTCGCCGCGGCCCCGGAACGTTCGACACTTTTCGCGGCGGTGGGATGCCGGTAGCTCATGTCCCGGCCCGGAAACGGCCGTACGAGGTGATTTTTGGCCATGTGAAAGGCTCTTGAGGAGTATGTGTGAGGCCATTACACCCGGCTGCCCGTCAGCGGGGCGTCGAACGCTTCGCGCTGGCGTGGGCGCGGGAACTCGTCGATGCGAGCTGTTTGACAATCAATGTGGTTGAGGTCGAGCGGCGGTTACGGGTACTGACCGACCGGCTTGTCGACGCTCTGCTCGCCGAAACGTTCGTGACAGCGCCCGCGGTCGTCATCGGCGCTGCCATCATTGAGTACCGCTTTGGCGCGGGCGATGCGCTGGCCTGCAGTATCCGGGCCGTCGGGAACAGGTTGCTCGACGACCTGGGGCTCGATATGGCAGACGGGTACACGGCCCGGCTGGTGGCTCTTCAGGCAGGTTTGGCGGACGGGTATACGCAGGCTCTCCGGGAACAGATTCTCGCTGCTCAGGATTCGATCCACCAGGCGGCGCTGTACGCGAGCGATGCCCGGTTCCGGCTGGTCTTTGCCGGTTCCGCGATCGGGATCGCGATCAGCGACGCTGACGGGTCGGTGATTGAGGCCAACGGGGCGCTGCTGGAGCTGCTCGGGGTCGGTCCGGCGCAGATACACGGCCGGCGGATCGACGAATTCGCTCATCCCGAGGATGCCGGGGAGGTACGGGCGGCTTATGGGCACCAACGTGGCGCAGGCCCTGAACGCATCCGGCTGGAGAAGCGGTTCACCGGTGCGGGCGGTGCGGTGGTGTGGGCGGACATGACCATTTCGTGTCTGCGTGACGACGACGGCCGCTGCCGCGTCCAGTTGTCCATGGTCGTGGACATCACCGAGCGGCACCGGTTGCAGACCCAGCTGCGTTCGCAGGCCTTTCATGACCCACTCACCGGCCTGCCGAATCGCGCGTTGCTGCTGGAACGGCTCAGTGATCTCATGGTCGCCGGTTCCGATGGCCGGGTCGGAGTGTGTTTCATCGATCTCGATGGCTTCAAGACTGTCAACGACAGCCTCGGCCATGATGTGGGCGACCGGCTGCTCGTTGCGCTCGCGGATCGGCTCAGTAGCACGCTGTCGCCAGCGCATCTGTTCGCCCGTATGGGTGGTGATGAATTCGTCGTCGTGGTAGCCGGTTCCACCGGGCCCGCCGATGTGATCGCTGTCGCCGAGCAGGTACTGGCGGAGCTGGCCAGACCACTACAGGTCGACGGCCACCTGTTGTCGGTCAGCGCGAGCATAGGTGTTGTTGAACGCCCAGCCACCGAAAGTGACCCCCGTGACCTGTTGCGGGCTGCGGATATCACGCTGTATCGGGCCAAGTCCGACGGCAAGGGCCGGTGGGCGCTGTTCGACGCCGAGCGGAACGCCCATGAGATCACCCGTCACACCCTTGCCACCATGCTGCCCGGTGCCTTCGAGCAGGACCAGTTCATTCTCGAGTACCAGCCGATCGTGACACTCGCGGACGACACCATGGCCGGTGTCGAAGCGTTGGTCCGTTGGCGGCATCCTCGTTTCGGCCTGCTGCGCCCCGACCTTTTCGTCGATATCGCGGAGGAGACTGGCCTGATCGTGCCGCTCGGCGGACGACTGCTGCGCCTGGCTTGTCTGCAGGCCAGCTCCTGGCAGGATCTCAGTCCCGCCCGCCCGTTCGTCAGCGTTAATCTCGCTGCCCGCCAGACTCGTGATCCCCAGCTGGTGGAGCAGGTCCAGCGTGTTCTCGGCGACACCGGGCTGTCACCCGACCGGCTTCAGCTGGAACTCACGGAGAGCGCGTTCATGGGCACGGCCGATGAACCGCTCCGTGCGCTGCGCGCCCTGGCTGACATGGGCGTACGGATCGCCATCGACGATTTCGGTACCGGCTATTCCAACCTTGCCTACTTACGGCGTCTGCCGGTGCACACCCTGAAACTTGCGGGACCCTTCGTCGAAGGCCTTCGATCCAGGCGGAAAGCTGACCCCGATGATGAGAAGATCGTGCAGGCCATGGTTGGGCTGGCGCACTCTCTGCGGCTGACGGTGACCGCCGAGGGAGTCGAAACCACGACGCAGGCCGAACGGCTGCGAGCGGTCGACTGTGATACCGCGCAAGGTTACCTTTTCGCACGACCGCTACCGCCCGAGGAAATCACTCACCGGCTCACCAGGCGACACCAGGCGACACCAGGAACGTACCAGTCCGAACAGGTGTGCTCCTGAACGCCCACGCTGGGAGCTGACCTGCGACAGTACTCAGACAAGCAGTAGTTTACGGTCGCTGGGAGCGGTCGCCAGCGGATCAGCGGGCACGGACGATCAATGGCATCCGCTTGGGCTGGAGCATCGGCGATCGGCTTGGGCGTACCCGGTGGCCAGGGCTGGGGTGCAGTGTCCAGTGAGCCGCCACTGTTGCCAAAAAGATCATCATTTCTTCCCAGGCGAATGGTTCACCGATACAGCTTCTGTTGCCCGCGCCGAACGGGAGAAAATATGTGCGCGGCAGTGCCGCTGCGGCGTTACCGCCCCATCGGTCTGGATCGAAGGCGCTGGGCGCGGCGTAGACGGCCGGATCGCGTTGTATGGCCCACACGGAGAGCAGCACATGAGATCCCGGCGGAATCCGGTGTTCTCCGAGGGCGACTTCTGTCACGGTCCGTCTGGACAGCAGCCAGGCAGGGGGGTAAAGGCGCAGCGTCTCGGTCAGCACCTGGCGCAGGTAGCCCAGGCTGGCCAAGGTGCTGTGGTCGAGTGACCTGCCGGCCAGGGCTGTGTCCACTTCGTCGGCCACTCTTCGCTGGATGTCCGGGTGCTGGCTGAGGAGGTGACAGGCCCAGCTCAGCACGTCACGCACGGTTTCGACGCCACCCAGGAAAAGGGCCATCGCCTCGTCGTGGATCTGCTGATCGGACAGGCCGGGGCCATCGCCCTGCGCACGGGCGGATAACAGCATGGCCATCAGATTGCCGTCGGTGGCGCCCCGCGCGCGGCACTGGGCGATGACATGCGTCAATACGTCGTCGAGCCGATGCCGGGCGCGGTTGAAGCGGCGGTTGCCTGGGGTGGGCAGCTTCTCCAACCAGCCGATCGGGAGGGCGACGCGCCTGGTCACGCCCTTGAGCAGGACCGGCAGGGCCTCCTCCACCTGGACCGCGACGCTGTTACCGAGATCGGCGGAGAACAGGGCTCGGCATACCACGGCGACCGTGAAAGCATGGATCTCCTGGCCGAACTCGACCACCTGGCCGTCGCGCCACGCGGTGGCGCGTTGTTCGGCACTCTCCCGCATCTGGTCCGCATAGCCGGCGATCTGCGCTATGTGGAATGCCGGCTGCATCAACCGGCGGTGTGCCATGTGGGTCGGTTCGGTGGAGTTCAGCAGCCCGTTGCCGAGAAACGGCGCTGACTTCTCGTACCCGATGCCCTTGTCGAGCTTGTGGACATCCCTGGTGAGAATCTGGTGCACCCAGGATGGCTCGTTGATGACATAGGCCACGGTCGGCCCGAGGCCGATGGTGACAATGCCACCCCTGTCGCGCAGGGACTCGAAGAAATCACGCGGTTTGGTCAGCATCCGGTGCATGTGCCCGAACAGCGGAAGGCGCCCGGGAGCCGTCGCGACGCCTGTGGGTGTGGCTGGCATTGATGTGGTCTCCCTTATATTTTGCGTCCGCAACGGGCGGTGGGCTCGGGATTGAAGCGGGTACCGTCATCGCTGACTTTGACGAACGACAGACAGGTGTTCAGCTGACCGGCGTTCGTGGCCATGTCGAGGGGCGCGGGCAGCAGGCCGTTGGCGTTGTAGTCCCGGACGGCTCGAAGGCCGTGGATGAACTGTTGGCGGGTGGGGCAGATGCCGGCTTCCTGCAGCCCACGGATCATCATATCCGCGGAGATCCAGCCGGACAGCGCGCCGCCCTGGACCGGGGGCTGTAGCTGTGGGGCGTACATGTTCATGGCCCGGAGGAACTCCCAGTGTGCGGGGGTGTCCAGTTCGAACGGGGTGTACTCGAGGAAGTAGGAGGTTCCGGCGAGCTGCCGGCCGTACTTCTGGAGCAGGCTCTGGTCGTAGCCGGGTGAGAAGGACAGGGTGACCTTCAGCGGTACGCCCGCGTTGCGGGCGCCGATGAGGGCCTGGTCGAGGGCATCCGGGGCAGTCAGCGCGATCAGGGTGTCGGCACCGCTGGCCTTGATCTGGGCGCCGAGGCTGGTCGGGCTGGCTGAAGGGCTGACGTCGGCGGAACCGGCGATCCGGACACCGGCGGTGCGCAGGCTCGTGCTCACGTTCTCCGCGATGGTGCGCATGGTCTCGGAGAACGCGGTCCGCAGGATGAACGCGGTCCGACCGCCCTGGGAAACAGCGTAGTCACCCCAAGTGGTGATGGATCCCGGGCTTGCGAAGCTCAGGTGGGTGAACATGTTGTCGTCGGCGCCCCACACCGGTTCCAGCGCGAGGCCGGTCACCGGAATGCCCTGCTCATGCAGGAACGGCGCGGACCCGGTCGCGGCCCCGGTGGTCTCGATGATCCCGAAGACCCCGTCGTCGTTGATCAGGGCACGGGCGCTGACGAGGTTCGTGGCGGGATCGGAGGCGTCGTCACGCCAGGTGTAGGACAGCGTCCGGCCGTTGACCCCACCGTCCGCGTTGGCCGCGCTCAGCCGCGCGTCCACGCCGGCGCGGAAGGCGTGGAATCCGTCCGCCAGCGGGCCGGTGGCCGGGTAGAGAAAGCCTATTTTGACCTCTTTGTCGGTCACGCCGGGGACCGTGCAGTTCTGGCCTTCCGGGTGGCCGCTGATCGGCGAGGCTCCGCATGCGACCACCGTCAGTGCGATTGTGGCACGTGCCACGGCGACAGCGATCCGCTGGACGGTTCGGCGCTGTCTGTCCATCTGGGCCTCCTACCAGGAGCACGTTCCGAAGAACCCGTGGTTCCTGAACGGCGAAACTGCTGAAACAGATATTAACTATCCCGTACCTCTTCAAAAACCATAAAGGGACTAAAAGGATTAAAAGATTTAAAAAACATGATGTATGGGCCAGCTGTTTCGTGAACGGGCAGCTGAAAGGCCCGTTATTCGACCGCCATGAAGTCCTGACGCCGTCGTTTGCCGTGCCGTCGCGTTTAGGATCATGGCTGTGCT
>NZ_CAKJTM010000066.1:12010-28324 GCF_917627345.1 Protofrankia sp. CiP3
CCGCGAGCGGCCGGGACCGCGCTCGCTGGGGACCGCGGGGCACTGAGGTGAGTGTCAGCTTCCCACTACCGGGACGGCGTTCGGGACGGCGCTGCGCTGTGTTGGCGCCCACTTCTTCCGCGGTGCTGGCGGGCTCCCACTTTCGTGGACAGTGGCTTCAGATCCGCCCCGCGACGCGTCCGCCTCGCATCCGACATACCCGGACACTTTCCGGCGGCGGCCACGAAGAGCGCATGGGATCATGCGGGTGGGGCCGGGACGAGACAGCGGACGCGGCATCGCAGGATCCCCCCATATAGGCTCCGAGCTCGAACCGAGTCCCGCCGGGTAGTCCACCCCCGTGCCGCCGGTCAACCGGCTGGACCGACGTAACTGCGTTCCGGGTCGTCTGCCACCCCCTGCGCGCCGTGCCCGTGTCCGCCTCGCCCCGGACGGTTCCCAGAAAACCGCGAACGGGGGCGGCGGGCTATCCCCGGAATCCGGGGGTCGCGGGATCCGTTTCGTGCCGACTGGCTGCTTCCGGGGGCATCGGCGGGCATCGGCCAAAAGCCGCCACGGCACCCACACCGCCGCGCGTGTTCCGCATCCCCGAGTTCGGGGGCACCTTGGCCCGGTCGCGGGGCCGTACACTCCGGCCCGGACGAGGCGTTGAGCTGGGCCGGGGAACGTGCGAGGAGGTAACGGCGCTGGATTCGACGGCATCGGCGGCGCGGGTCGGCACGCCGTCCGGAGAGGTTATCGGGATTCCAGTGGGCGGCCAGCTCGTTTTCGGCCGGGGACCGGACGTGGACCTGATGATTGCGGTCGGGCGTGGGCTGTCCCGCCGGGCTGGGCTCATCGCCGCCGTCAACGGCGGCGCATGGGTCGCCAACATCAGCTGTACACATGCGCTCTACACGGTCAGTGACGGCTACCGGATCCGGTTGCCGCGGATGGAGGAACAAGGCGAGCCGTGCAGCGGATGGTTTCTCCGGGCCGGAACCGTGCTGGTCGGTTCACGGGCAATGCTGGACGAAGGCCAGCCCCTGCGGGTGGCGGTCGGCGCTTCGGCCGACGACTTCGGCCCCGCGGCCATAACCGGCCGGGAACGGGTGCCGGGGCGGCTGGACGACGACTCGACCCTGCTTCCGTTGTATCTGGACCCGAAGACCAAACTGTTCCTGGTGGCGCTGATGTGGTGCCGGCCGTGGCTGATCGACCCGACTCGCACCACGCCACTGCCCCGGACGCCGGAGATCGCCCGGGCCGCGCTCGAGGTGACCGACGCGCATTTCGAACTGGAGCGCTTCGACACCGACCCGGCGTTTCGGGACCGGCTCTCCGCCCGGGTCGGCGAGCATCTCAAGGCGCTGCGTCACAAGATCACCGAACGTGCTCTGGTCCGCCCGGGCGTTCGGCTGTCCGACGAGGTCGTCGTCGAGGTGCTGTTGGAGAACGCGGTCATCACGTCGGCGGATCTGGCCCGGCTCAACGATCCGGCCTGGTGCTCCCGCCAGGAGGACCTCTGGTGGACCCGGCGGCCGTGACCGGTGCTGCTGCCCCCGGCTGGAGGTCACGTCCGCGGGTCCTGGCTGGACGTCCCCGCTGGGCGTCACGGATGGACGTCGAACGAGGCGTACGCGGTGGACCCGTCAGCTGCCGTGGCGACGACGGTGTAATGCCCCGGTGGGATTGGGCCGGTGAAGAACTCGTGCGACTGGTTGATCGTGTAGTTGAAGGTACCGGCCAGGTCGATCGTCTGCTGATAGCCGGACACCCTGCCACCGGCCAACGCAACCGTGACCAGCTGGTTGGGCACCCAGCCGCGCCCATGTACCACGAACCCGGTGACTCCGTCGCCCATCGGCTGGTTGACCAGCAGCTGCGCTCGTCCGTCGGGATGGTCGGAAGCTCCGGACAGCGGCGGCTGCGGCTCCGGCGGCCCTGGCCCGAGCAGGCGTGGGTCATACCCGCTGTAGGCGTTCTGGGAATTCTGCGTCTGGTTCGCCCGGCTGGTGGATCGGGCGCCCAGGATGCCACCGGCGATCAGCAGAGCGGCCACCGTGCCTATCGATATTATGATCATGGTGGCCTGGCTGAAACGCGGCTCCTTTGCCGTCGGCGACCGGCCCTTGCCCGGCCGGCCCTCACACGGCCGGCGGTTACCTCGCCCGCCCGGCGGAGCGCTTGGCCGCGGCGACCGCCGGGCGGGCATGGCGAACCGGCGCCGTCCAGCCGCTTCAGCAACGCCGGGCGAGGCGGGCGAGGCGGCGGCTGCGTCTGGTGGCGCGGTGGGTACGGCCATGGCATCCGAAGCGAGCGAGCCAGGGTGGGACGCGAGGGTGGCGTCCGGGCCTGTCGGCTCGGGGACCCGGGCGGTGGCCTGGGGGCGTTTCCGGTACTCCTGGATCAGGGCCAGCCCCGCCGCTGGCAGTACCGACGGCTCCGAGCCGTGCTCTGTTTCAAGGTCTACATACGGCGCGAGCTCGGCGAGCAGCACCGCCGGAGTGGGCCTGCGCTGCGGATCCCGGTCCAGGCAGGCGGCTACCAGGTCGGTCAGCTCCGGCGGCAGCCCGCTGAGGTCCGGCGGTTCGGTGGCCAGTTGGATCAGGATGTCCATCACGGTTTCCCCACGGTACGGGGCATGCCCGCTCCCGGCGTACAGCAGCGTGGAGCCGAGCGAGAACACGTCGCTCGCGACGGCTACCTGGCGGGTGTTCCGGGCCTGTTCCGGTGCCATGTACGCGGGTGTGCCGACCGCTCCGTGCGTCGAGGTGAGCTGGATTCGCTCCACCGCCCGCGCCACCCCGAAGTCGATCACTCGTGGCCCGTCCAGGGAGACCAGCACGTTCGACGGTTTCAGATCCCGGTGCACCAGCCCGGCACCGTGAATCGACTCCAGCGCCTCCGCGCAGCCGGCGGCCAGCCAGCGGACGGCCGGCACCGGCAACGGGCCGCACGCCCGCACCAAACGGTCCAACGATGGAGCTGGCACGTATGCGGTAGCCAGCCATGGCACACCGGCGTCCGGATCAGCCGCGACCACGGCAGCCGTGAACACTCCGCTGACCCGCCGTGCCGCCGCCACCTCCTGCGTGAACCGAGCCCGGAAATCCGGTTCTTCGGCGTACTCCGGTTTGATTGTCTTCACCGCAACCAGACGGCCAGCCGCTGACCTGCCTAAATAGACCCGGCCCATGGAGCCGGCCCCGAGCTGGCCCAGTAAGACGTACGAACCGATCCGGTCTGGATCCCGCCCAGACAACGGCCCGAGCAACGCCTCTTGGGCACCCATGCGCGTTCTCCCGCTTCCCATCCGGGGATATTGCTGTCCATCATGCCGATTCTCGGGCCGGGGCAGGTTCTCGGCGGGATCGGCGTACCGAACGACAAGCAAGCGTTGATCGTGTCGCTGCTGCACGCCCAGCACGATGCGCGGAAGATCGTTTGTGTTGGCCATCGGCCGGCAGGCTGGCCAGGTATATGTTTTTCAGGCCATGAGCACATCACGGTGCCGCCACGCGAGAGCCAGCAGCGCCGCGCCGGCAGCCTGCACCGGTTCGCGGCGGACGATGCGCGCTACGTTCTGTTCGCTGAAGGCGATGCCGGGACCGCTGCTTCCGGCAGCCAGCGTCGACAGCACGCGGCCTTCATTGTTGGCCGTGACCAGATTGCCGAACACCTCGTCGAACATGGGCGCGTCGAACACGGCGACGGTGAGGAGGTCGGTGGCGAAGGTGAGCGGGTCGGTGCCCATACCGAGCACAAACAGCCGCAGCTGGCCGCGGTCGCGAGCGCGGTTCAGGCGGGCGGCGAACGGCCAGGCATCATAGTCGATCGGTAAGAGGTCGCTGCCGTAGTTTTCCGGGTTTCCCAGAAGTTCCTCAGAGAACTCGCGGATGCTGGATCGCCACAGGTCGAAATCGTTTCTTTCGTTTCCCGGCGCGGTACCGGATGGCTGGAAGACCCCGACGGGGATCACCTGATACAGCCCGCCAGCGTGGCCGACCATGGCCGGGTCGCGCCAGTGCAGCAGGAACGATGCCGCGCCGGCCATCCGGTCGACGCGGAGCGTCAGCGTACTGATCGCCATGTTCGTCGATCGGGCGGTGAGGTCCCACGGTTCCGCGGTCGCGGCGCGCAGCGGCGTCCCGCCAAGGCCCAGCGTGTGGGCCGCGTACTCGTGGGCGCACGCTTCGCCGACGTCCAGGGCGTCGAAGTAGCGCCCACGGCCGAACACCATGCGGCCTCGGCCGCCGGACAGGTTGGCGGCCAGGAGCCGGTACGTGGGCAGGTTGTTGAACACCGCCGGTGGGGCGAGCTCCGCGACGGCGGCGGAGTAGGTGCCGTACCGGGTGCCGTTCGCGCGCAGGGGCCGGACCGGCTCGGAAAGCTGTTCCCTGCCGGTCAGCCCACGGGCGCCAGCGGTCACGTCGAGATGGAGATCGATCGAGTCCAGCGGCAACGGGACGGGTGGCAGCCAGCGCTGGTCGGCGAGCAGCGGAGTGCCTGCGACGCGGACGTCCGGCGGGTAGTCGTCGGCTGCCGTCACCGCGAGCGCGAAGCGGTGTCTGATCAGGTGGCTGCGGACCCGCAGCCATTCCCGTTCGCTGCCGCTTGGGCCAGACAGCCGTTTGTCGATCTTCATCCGCCGTGTCCTCGCTCTGCCACCGAGTGTGTGCGGCCCGCGGCCCGCGGCCCGCGGCTCCCCGCGGCCCGCGGCTCCCCGCGTCCCGCCCGGCCGCGTTGTCGTCAGTCGGCGCCTTGCCGGACCGGGCGCGGATGAGCCGCTCACTGATCGAACGCCCTGTCCTCGGGCGCTCCAAAGGATTATGAAATATCCCGGCGCCGAGTGAGCTGGACGCCGATTGTGCCGAAGAGCAGCGTGTATCCAGTCATGATTACCAGGCCGGCCCACTGCGGCGGCGCATGGTCGAACGCCTGCCCGGGGGTGGTCATGACCAGCGAGGCGACCGCGGGCGCGATCACGATCGCCCCTTGAACCCACGTATGGTGGTAGGCGTTGTAGATCAGTTCGAAGATGACCGCGACCGCGGCGGTGCCGAGCAGGTAGGCGGCAATGCCGGTGATGACCGAGCCGAGCTGGCTGCGGATGAGGGTGCCGAGTCCCAGGCCGAAGATGGCCCACATGATGAACGCCAGTAGGTTGAGCAGCACCGATCGGACCACGGCCCAGTCGGCCAGTGAAACACCAAGCTGCTGGCTGTGTAGGTAGATCGGGGTGACGATGACATCGATCAGGGTCGACACGAGCCAGAACAGGGCGCCGAAGCACGCGGCGGCGATGAACTTGGCCACGATGACCGTGCCGCGGCGTGGATTGGCCAGGTAGGTCGCCGTGACGGTCTGGTGGCTGTACTCGTTGGTCACGACCAGGACACCGATGAGCATCGCGAACAGCACACCGAGGAACTGGCCAGAGGTCATCATGTTGCTGGCGATCGCGGCCTGGCCGGCGTGCGTGTGCGCACGGGCGGCGGTGGCAAGGGCCTGGGCCTTGTCGGCTGGGTCCAGACCAGCGAGTGCCGGGTGCAGGTCGTAGTGGTGGGAGACGCCGTTGCGGAGCAGCGCCTCCGCGGTGACGAGAACGATGCCGATGCTGAACATCCACCACGTGTTCGTGGTGCGTATCTTCATGATTTCGGCGCGGACCCGGTGCATCGGGGCGAAGCCGGTGCGCGGCGCGGCCGCGATGACGAGGCTGTCGAGCGGGGTCATCGGATCGTGGCCTTGCCTCTGGTGAGTTCGAGGAAGACGTCTTCCAGGTCGGGCCGTTCGGTGACCAGCTGATGCACGACGACACCGGCACGGGCGGCAGCCTCGCCGACCGCGGTGGCGTCCATGCCGGTGATATGCAGGTCGCCGTTCTCGCGTGTGACAACCACGGCGTCGTCGCCGAATGCGGCGGTCAGCTTCTCGGCGTCGGAGATGCGGACCAGGACGCGGGCGGAATGCGCCATCGAATCCAGCACCGAGTCGACCGTCCCCTGGGTGACCAGCCGGCCGGCGGCGATGATGACCAGGTCGTCGGCAAGCTGCTGCATCTCGGCAAGGAGATGGCTGGAGACCAGCACGGTGCGGCCGTCGGCGGCGAGGGCTTTGAGCAGGTCGCGCATCCAGCGGATACCGTCGGGGTCCAGGCCGTTGGCCGGCTCGTCGAGGATCAGGACCCGCGGGTCGCCGATCAGTGCCGCGGCGATCCCCAGCCGTTGCCGCATGCCCAGTGAGTAGCCCTTGAATCTGCGGCGCCCCGCCGGGGTGAGACCGACGAGTTCGAGGACCTCGTCGGCGCGCTCCAGCGGGATGCCGACGGACTGGCAGATGATCCGCAGGTGGTTGCGGCCGGTGCGGCCCCGGTGGGCGGCGCTTGTCTCCAGCAGCCCGCCGACATGGCGCAGCGGCTCCGGCAGGTCGGCATAGCGGATGCCGCCGATGGTGGCGGTGCCCGCGGTCGGTGTGGCGAGGCCGAGGATCATGCGTAGTGTCGTGGTCTTCCCCGCGCCGTTGGGGCCCAGGAAACCTGTGACCCGGCCCGGCCGCACGACGAACGACAGGTCGTCCACTGCCGTGACTCCGTTATAACGCTTGGTCAGGCCAGAGACGACGATCTGACCGTCGAAAGCCGGGCGCGGTGTTGCCGAGCGCACGCCCTTGCCCGAGATCAGCGGCGGTAGAGCAGGATCCGTTCCGCCCATCGAGGGCGGCTCCTCCTGCCTCGCTTTATGGTTGCGGATATACCACACGATGCTGCCGATAATGAGCAGAAGCAGGAGAACCAGCATCAGCGAACCAGTATCAGCGAACCGGCGCCCGGCCCGGAATCCGGGCTGGGCGCCGTATGCCTGAAAGGCTTGGCCCGTGACCGGCGCGGAACGGGCCATCGCGGGGTGGGCCGGAGCGCGGTGGCGGTGCAGGTGGTTGGTCGATCGTTATGGGCCATGGCAAAACTCTAGGTAGTAAGAATGAGCCGGGCAAGGCGCTGCCGCCGACGGGCCACGATTGCCGTCAGGCTGGTGTGGTTGGTGTGGGGGAGTGCCCGCCGGATCGCAGGGCCCGCGGCGGAGTGCCGCGGGCTTCGCGATCCGGCGGATGGTGGTCAGTGCCAGTTGAAGAGCTGGCCGCGTACGGCGCCACCGGGGAACTGCGCGGTGTGCAGGTTGGTGTAGAAGTTCGAAGGCTGAGTTGCGATGTCCTTGACCAGCGCCGCGTCAAGGCCCGTGGCAGTGCCGGCGACGGCGAAGATCGTGCTGGGCATCGGGGTGGTGAAGAGCGGCACGACGACCGGGCCGTTAACCCCGAATGTTCCCTTGTGGATGTGGCCGAGGGTCGGTGAGATACCCAGCCAGGCGAAGGAATAGCCGACCTCTGTGTCCCGAGGATGGATGAACGCCACCGCCCGACCGGTCGGGTCGCCGACCGCCGGACCGCCGGCAACCGGGACCTCCTGGTCACCGGACAGGAACGCCTTGCTTCCGCTGCCCCCGAGCAGGCTGAGCAGATCGGCGGGCGCATCCAGCTTGGTGAGCTGGCCGCGTACGGCGCCACCGGGGAATTCCTGTGTGTGCAGGTTCAGATAGAACCCGGCCGGGTCCGCGCGCAGCGCGTCCGCTATAGCTGGGTCGCTGACTGTTACAGCACCCGCATCCGCGGTCACCGTTTCTGGCACCGCGGTACCCCACAGCGCCACCTTGACATCGCCGTTGACGCCAGCGGCGCCTTGATGGATGTGACCGAGTGTCGGCGCGCCGATTCCCTTCCAGGAGAACGCGAAGGTCACGCGGTCACCCTGCAACCGGATGATGGCGGTGGCGCTACCGTCGGGATCGCCGACCGCTGGTTTGCCGGCAACCGGTACCTCGTTGGAGCCCTCCAGTTTGGCTTTGAAGAATACCGGCTTGAGCCGGGCGCGCCGGATGCCAGCGGCGCGATCTGGCCTGGCGGTGGTGCTTGTGACGGTCGTGTGGTCCGGCGTGTGCGGGGCCGCCTGGGCGGTTGCCTGCACCGCTGTGACACCGACCAAGCCAAGACTGAGTGCCAGCGTCGACAGTGCTAAAGCGGGTGCTCGCATCTCCCATATCCTTTCGTACCGGTAGCTCCGTATAGAGTCTATTTAGCGGATCATCATAGACACGTGGCACGGGCTGCCGTTGGTTCACCGCAGGTTGGTCCTGTCGTCCGTTGAACTGGGGCGGGGACGGCTACGTGTGAGTTCCGAATCCATCTCGCCTGTCTGGAGGAAATCTCATGCGCACCCGGATGTTCTTACTCGGGGCACTCCTTGTCACCAGCCTTGCCGCCTGCGGTAGCGGATCCGGCCAGGGCCAGCACGACACCCCGGCCACCCAGGCCGCGGAGCCGGTAGCGGTCAAGATCGCAGATTCCAGCCTCGGGCCCATCCTGACCGACCAGGATGGGCGGACTCTCTACGCCTTCGCTGAGGACAAGAACGGCACCAGCACCTGCACGGGCCAGTGCGTCGCCACCTGGCCCGCGCTGGTCAGCCGCACCCCTGTCGTCGCCGGGACAGGCACCGACAAGGGGCTCCTGTCGCAGGTCACCCGGGCCGAAGGAACCAACCAGGCGGTTTACGGCGACTGGCCTCTCTACCTCTATGTCGGCGACATGGGACCCGGTGACGTCGATGGGCAGGGCGTCGACGGTGTCTGGTTCGTGATCGGCGCCGATGGGAAGCTGATCAGAACGGCATCGTGACCACCGGCCGCACGGTGCGGAATCGACCGCCAGCGTCGCCTCCGGGCATCGACAGCCATGTGTAGGGCCGACAGCCGCGGGTAGTCCGGACCGTCGCGAGACATCGTCGCGAGACATCGGACCAGGCGGCCGGCGGGCGTCCGCACGACGGGCTCGCTACCGGTGACAGAAATGGTCGCCGGTAGTGAGCCATGCACACCACGTGCGCGCGGCGGCTGGCGATGGAGGTCCGCCGCCGGCCGCCACGGTGAACCGAGGCGGCCGGGTGGCATGCGACCGGAGGCCACCGGACCTGGAGACCACCGAACCCGGAGGTCACCGGACCCGGGTGCTCGAAGCCGGCCCAAGACATCCGGGTGGCGATACTCTCCTCATCGTGCTGAGAGAACTCGATCTGCGGGGAAGCCTTCCCTCGTCGGCGCGGCTGCGTGGGCTGCTGCCCCGCGCGGCCCTGGACGTCGACGCGGCCCTGGACGCGGTTCGTCCTGTCTGCGACGACGTGCGTGACCGTGGTGACGCCGCGGTCCTCGACGCGGGCGAGCGGTTCGACGGGGTGCGCGTGGATGCGCTGCGGGTTACGCCCGCCGCGCTCACCGACGCGCTTGCGCACATCGGCACGGCCGTCCGGGACGCCCTGGAGGAGGCGATCCGCCGCACCCGGCTGGTCCATCGCGCGCAGTGCCGTGAACCGGTGACCGTCGAGGTGGCGCCGGGTACCAGGGTCACCGAACGCTGGATCGCGGTGGAGCGGGTCGGTCTGTACGTGCCGGGTGGACGGGTCGCCTACCCGAGCAGCGTGGTGATGAACGTCGTGCCAGCGCAGGAGGCTGGTGTGGCCTCGCTTGCCGTGGCCTCGCCGCCACAGCGGGAGTTCGGTGGGCTGCCCCATCCGGTCGTTCTTGCCGCTTGCGCGCTACTGGGTGTGGACGAGGTGTACGCGGCGGGTGGCGCGCAGGCGATCGCGATGTTCGCGCACGGAACAGCCAGCTGCCCGGCTGTGGACGTGGTGACCGGGCCGGGCAACATCTACGTGACCGCGGCCAAGCGGCTGCTGCGTGGCCTGGTCGGGGTGGATGCCGAGGCCGGGCCGACCGAGATCGCAATCCTCGCCGACCATACCGCGGATCCCGCGTACATCGCGGCCGATCTGGTGTCGCAGGCCGAGCACGATCCGATGGCCGCCTGTCTGCTCGTCACCCCGTCCATCGAGCTGCGCGACGCGGTCGCGGTCGAGCTGTCCAAGCGGGTGCCGGTGACCCGCCATCGCGAGCGGGTGGAGGCTGCCCTGGCCGGTCAGGGCGCGGTGGCTGTGGTCGACGATGTGGATGCGGGCCTGACCGTGGTGAACGCCTGGGCCGCCGAGCATCTGGAGATCCAGACCGTGGACGCGGCGGCGGTCGCGGCCCGGGTCCGTAACGCCGGGGCGGTGTTCGTCGGGCCGTGGGCGCCGGTGTCGCTTGGTGACTATCTCGCCGGTTCCAACCATGTCCTGCCGACGGGCGGCACCGCCCGGCACAGCGGCGGGCTCGCGGTGGCCGCTTTTCAACGGCAGGTCCACGTGGTGGAGTGCGACCGTGCGGCGCTCGCCCAGGTGGCTCCCTGGATCGCCGCGCTCGGTGGCGCTGAGGATCTCATCGCTCACGTCGACGCGGTGGAGGCGCGTCTGCGCTGACCGGGGCGGCGGGCTCGGCCACCAGCTGGCGGCGACGGACCTTACCGGACATGGTCCGTGGCAACCGGTCGGTGAACCGCACTGACCGGGGGCAGCGGTCGGCGCTCAGATGCCGCGCCGCGTGGGTGAGCAGCGTCGCCTCCAGCGCGCTGCCCGGCCAGTGGCCCGGGGCTGGGACAACCACGGCTTGGGCGACCGTACCGCCCGTCGGATGAGCCAGCGGCACGACCGCGACATCGGTGACAGCGGGATGCAGCCGCAGCACGGATTCGATCTCGTACGGAGAGATCCTCCGGTCGAACGACTTGAACATCTCGTCCCGGCGTCCAAGCAGGCGAATCCATCCGTCCGGGCTCATCTGCGCCATGTCCCCGGTGCGATACCTGCCGCCAGCCCGGATGCCAGCGGTCCGCTCGGCGTCGTCGAGATAGCCGGCCATCACACCGACAGGCCCCGTCGCCAGGTCCACGCACAGCTCGCCGCATCCGGCGCTGTCGGGATCTTCCACGGTGATCCGGTAACCCGGGAGCGGTTTGCCAACCCAGCCCGGTCGTGGCCGCAGCCCGGGTGTGGTGCCGACCAGGGCGGTCGTCTCAGTCTGGCCGTAACCATCACGGACCGGCACCTGCCACGCGCCGCGGATGGCGTCGGCGAGATCAGGCTCAAGCGGCTCGCCGGCACTGAGCGCCTCACGCAGCGCCGGGCGTGCCGACCGCAGATACGGGCGCATCCCGCGCCACACGCTCGGCGGCGCGCAGAAGGTATCGATACGCAGCTCCATGAGCAGGCCTGGCAGCTCTCCCAGTATGAGTGTTTCCGCACTCGGCGCGACGACCGTGGCTTCGGCGCTCCACGGGACAAAAAGACTGCTCCATGAATGCTTGGCCCAGCCGGGGGCGGAGATGTTCACATGCCTGTCCCCGGGAAGAAGGCCATTCCAGTACATGCTGGACAGATGCCCGACGGGATAGCTGCTGTGGGTGTGGGCCACCAGCTTCGGGCGGTCGGTTGTACCAGAGGTGAAATAACAGAAGGCGACAGCGTCCGCTGGCGTCGGCGCGGCCGGGGTGAATGCCGTCGCCGCGGACAGGCTGTCGGCATAGGAGGCCCAGCCCGGGACATCACCGGGAACGGCTATCCGGACGCCGGGGAGAGTGATTCCGTCGAAACGCCCGGCGGTGTCCGCACGGCAGACCAGGTGGCGAATTCTGCCGCGGCTGACACGGTCGGCGGCTTCCGGCGCGGTCAGGTCCGGATAGGTGGGGATGAGCACCGATCCGAGCTTGAGACAGGCGAGCACGCACTCCCACAGCTCCCGCTGTTGGCCAAGGACGATCATCACACGGTCTCCCCGCGCGACACCGAGGCCTCGCAGCCAGTTCGCGACCGCGCTGGAACGGGCCGACATCCGCGCATAGCTGACCGTGGCTGTGTCACCATTCGGGTCAAACAGCTCGAGAGCGGGCCGGTCGTTGTCCCGTGCCACGACGTCAAACCAGTCGAGTGCCCAGTTGAACGTGGCCGGGCGCGGCCACACGAACGCGGCGCGGGCGGCATCGTGATCAAGTCTCAGGCGGATGAGGACATCCCGGGCGGCGCGGAACCACTCGGTCGCTCCGGCCGGGTCCGCGCGGGGGCTGCCCGGCAGATGTGTCGCGGTCATGGCCTGCTCGTCGGTATGAACGGCTGCCGGCTGGTCACATCCGCGGGTGACGCCAGCACGTCGCCGGCTATGCTGTCCGCGTCCGCCATGAACTCACCCCATGGGCCAGGCCGGCTGCTGCCGACCTGGGTGAACCACCGGGTGTATTCGGACGGAATACCGAGAACATACAGCCCGGACTGCGGCACACCATTCCCGCCAACGGGGTGGAAGGGCGCGCCGGTCACCCAGACACCGCCGGTGTCGTAGGATTTTCCCGCTCCGCTGTTTATATAGCTGGTGAACGTCCCGGTCCGCGCCAGCTGACGCAGCAGCGGTGACTGCGCGCGCCGCAGATCCGGCTCGGGAATACGGGCGTCAACCACCGCGTCCAACCGGACGCGGGCACCCTCGACCTGTTCGGAGTCCGCGAAGAAACAGCCTGCGGCGTCATCGATGTCGAAGACGGCCGCGGGCCCGACAACACGTAGCACACCGCAGCGCATGAGCGCGAGGAACTGGCGCAGCCGTATGAAAGGCGGTCCCGTCGACACAAGGGAACATATAGGCGCGAACCAGCCGAGGAAGTCCTCGCGATGGGAAGCTGGTGTCAGGCCGGCATAGCTCACCGCTGCCCGGATAACGGAGCGGACGTCTCGCAGGACGTCGAGCGCGGCCTTCACCGGCCCGTCGACGTTACCCAGCTCGGCGGCAGCGACATCGGCTCGGATAAATTCAGCAAGAGCTTCCTGGAAAGCCCGCGGACTGGTGAACCGCCGGCCCGCGAACGGCCGGGCGCACTGCGGAAGGTCCAGTTTCGGCAGATCGCCGACATCGAAACGGCATGCCTGCGCGGACAAGGCCTCCCGCGGTGGCGTGTCGCGGGCCGAGATGATTACGGCATCGCTGAACGTGGCGGCGATTTCAGCGCCGAACCGGTTGCGTATCTCGGTGGCGTAGTAGACCAGTTCGACTTCGGCCAGGAGCCAGGGCAGCACGTCCTTACGAAAGTCCAGCTGTCCCTGCCGGCGCGCCGCCGTGATTCTTCTCAGCGTGAACAGGCGTGGCTGGTAGGCATGATCGACGCTCTTTTGGTTACGTCCCCGCGCGGCGACCGGAACACCGCCGCGCGAGCCGGCGACGATGAAGGGCTCCCGCCCGCTCGGCATATAACGCAGCTCATCGGAGCCGCGCACGAAACGGCCGCCCCGGCCCACCGTCAGACACGCCGTGACGTCGTGGAAGGCCAGGCCCAGCCCGATTACCCCCACCGTCGACGCGGCTGGGAGCGTATCGAGAGCCATATCCGCCGCCGAGTCGGCCCGGACGTACCGGGCGCCGCCGCGGGTGGCGAATGCCGACAGCCGGCGCTGGTTTTCGTCCAGCTCCGGCAGCGTATGACCGGTACAGATGACAACCCGATCGGCAAATATCTCGGTTCCGTCCGCCAGCCCCAACCGGAACTGTCCGTCGTGTTGCCGGTCGAGGCTGTCCACGCGCCCGCGGACGCCGATGAACCGGATGCCGGCAGGCAGGTTGTTCCGCACCGCGTCGAGGACGAAACACAGGTATTGCCCGTAGCTTTGGCGGGGCGCGTACCCGTACGGATCCGCGTTCTGCGCCCCGGACGCGCACCACCATTCCCCGAAGCTCGGTCCCGCTCCGGGCCGGGGCGGGCCGCCGTCAGGCGGGCCCGAGAACATGGTCACCTCGCCGGCGGGTGTGTTCATCAGCAACCACTCGGGCTGATCAGGCCGCCATATCCGACCAGCACCGACGTGTTCCTGGTCGATCGCGTACAGTTCGATGCCGCGGGTCGGTCGGGTGTCCGCGCAGCGGGCCGCGATCCTCTCGATCACGGCTGTGCCCCGGGGCCCGGTACCGATCACCGCGATCCGCAGCGGCCGGGGCGATCCAGGCGCCGCCATAGTGGCCGCTGTCCGCTGAGCGGAAAGATCATTTTTTCGGGCGGTGTAGGAGAGCATCTCCAGCAACTGGCCCGCGCTTATCGGCGCCGTCGCGGACAGGCGCTGGTTCGGCAGCGGAAGCCCGCCGACCTCGGCCCAGCACAGCCGACCATCAGAGGCAATCATGGACCGGGCGATTCCCGGGTTGTCAGCGTGCAGGCAGAACGGCACATCCAACAGCCCTCGCGCGAAGGCGCGCAGCAGCGCCTGGCCGATGTCGTCGCACAGGCCCACAACAGCGTCGACAATGCGTTTGGCCTCGTCGAACACATCCCCGTAGTCCACCTCGGACAGGGTCGGCAGGCCGGCCGCCTCACGCGCGATGCCAGCGCGCAGGGCGGCGGCCGTCAGGGCCGAGATGTTCTCCGGCACCGCCGGTATGCGATGCGCCTCGGCCGCTGTCTTGACGATCAGCCGTTCCGCGCCCCCGCACACCGCGATGTCGACGCTGCTTTCCAGCAGGCGCCGCGCGCCAGCGGCGCTGGCCGGGTAGACACCCATATAGGTGTAAAGCACGATATGTGACTCGACATCCGGCGGGAGCAGGGCCGCGGCCAGATGGCGTAGCGCGGCCAGCGCCTCGATGTCCTGCACCGGGTGGGTCTGCTGGGCGTAGCTGAGCGAGATGCTGTCCACGCCATGCTCGACGAAGAAGAGCGCTTCCAGCAGACTCATCGCGACCAGCAGGGACGGCGGGCACAGCTGGCCCATCAGGCATCCACCGAAGGTCTCCAGATGCGCTCGGAGCCCGGCCGTCTGACAACCGGCGGCGAACTGGCGCGTGGCGGTCCTCCACTGGCGCACCGACCGGGCCAGTGGGGTCCGTCCATAGGGAAGGCAGTAGGACACCGGACCGCCTTCAGTCGCGGACAGACCGGCCAGGAGCATGTTCGTGAAGATCTCGGCTGGCGCGGCTGACCCGTGCCGGACCTGGATGGGAATCTTTCCACGGGCGGCCGTGGCCACCATCGCCGTGATGCGCGGACCGTGCGCGACGATGGGAAAGCCGTTCAGGGACTCGCAGCCCGCGGCCAGCGCCCGCCGGGCCGCCGCATGATCGCCGACCCGGGTGTAGCTGTCGAGCGTGATCGTGCCGACGGTGGGCGCATCGATGGAACCGACCGCCTGGATGCCGGCGGCCATCCGCGCCGGGTCGGGCATGCCCATGCGCGGTTGGACAACCAGCCGGCCGGCAGCCGCGTGGAATCGAACGTAGGAACCGAGGTCCGCCGGCAGCAGGAGGGTCATGCCGCACCTTTCCCCAGCTCGGCTCGGGTACCGAGTGCCAGCAGGAGACCGGGCAGAGTTCGGGGGTCGGTCCGCTCGTCGCACACGGTGTCGAATCCGGCGTCGAGGAGCTCGGCCGATATTCCTTTTCCAGCGTCCCCGTGTATTCCCAGCCGTCCTCCGATGATGGCCGGTATATATCGGGTGGATGGCTCTGTCCGGATCCGGCGGATCAGCCGTGCCCCGTCCATCCGCCCGTGGCCGTTCACGGTACTGACGACCAGGGCATCGGGCCGGAGCGCCGTGATGGAGGACAGCACGAGGTCGTCCGGTACGCACGGACCGAGATTGTGAACCTGGTAGCCCGCCTCTTCGAGAAGGAGGCGCAGGAATACCAGATTCCAGGTATGGGAGTCTGAGGAGACAGTGGTCAGCAGCACCTGCCGGCTCGGTACGGTAAGCGTGTTCACCGGACGATCGATTCCTCGGCCGTCGAGGTAGCCGGACGTACGTGGGTGCCTGTCGTGGCGGTCTTGGCCGTGTTCCTGATCTCACCTGCCGACGGCTCTCTCGCCACCGCTGGCCTGCTGCGGATCGCCAGTACCGTGCAGCCCAGCCTGCTGGACATCTGATGCCGCGTTCCCGGGCCTTCGACCACCAGGTCACCGGCGCTGAACGACCGCCCGTCGCTGCGGTCGAGGATGCCGTCGAAGACGAGCATCAACTCGTAGCCAAGGTGCTCGTGGAAATCTCCGTGCGCGCCGGGGGGAAACCGTAAAAGCAGCCCGGCGGAGTCCTCACCGCCATCGTCCGGAGCCCACAGGATGTGGTGTTCGACCCCGGCTCGTCCCGGCTCCACCCATGGAGCCCAGGTGAGTTCGGACATCTCGAAGCCGCTGCGAAAGACGTTCCTAACAATGCGATCATGCATGACCTGGCCCTCCGTCGGTGCTCTGCCGCGGACTACGGCGTGTTTCGGAAGTCGTCAGTCGTCGTTCGATCGGGGAGCCGCGTTCAGGTGGTTCCTGGCAAGGCCACGGGCCACCCCGATACCGGATGAGTGGTTATCGGGGTGGCTGACCTCACATGCCCCC
>NZ_CAKJTM010000067.1:0-5694 GCF_917627345.1 Protofrankia sp. CiP3
AACCCCTTTGACCGCAGGTAGTCGGCGTTGGCTTTCTGTTGCAGTGCTGTGATTATTTTTTCGCGTAGTGTCGTTGGCAGACTGTTATTGATCACCAGTGGGCCGCCGGGAATTTCCTCGGATTTCCATAGAATTTTGATCTCGCCGGGCCTGAGCTGCCCCTCCTCGAGCAGCCGATGATTAACTACTGAATCGTAGGCGAATCCGGCGTCGCACTGCCCGTTGGATACCGCGAGTACCGAGGAGTCGTGGCTACGGGTAAAGATCGCCGTGAGATCATTTTCCGGCGAGATGCCGTTCTTTAGTAGCGCGGCTTTTGGGTACAGATATCCAGAGGCGGAGTTTTTGTCGACGAAACAGACCTTTTTGCCACGGAAGCCGGCGAGAGAGGTGATCGGGGAATCCGCACGTGTGATGCCATAGGAATAGTATCCCGGGATGTCGCCCTTCTCGACCACCCGGGCCGCTACGGCAGTGGCCTGGGTACCCAGCCGCTTGACGCGCACGTAGGAGAACGGTCCCATCTCAGCTATGTCGACCTGCCCGGTGCGGACACCTTCGATGACCGTCGCGTAGTCCGGCGCGGCCTGGAACCGGATCTTCCTGCCGGTCTCTTCCTCAAGCAATCTGAGAATCGGTCGGAAGGATTCCTCCAGGGGTCCGGGCAGCCGGCTGGGAACCGCCGTGAAAACCAGTGTCCTGGTGGGGTTCTCGCTATTATTGACGGGCGAGTGGCAGCCGGCTGTTGAAAGGGCAACGAAAACTGCCGCCAGTCCAGCGAAGATGCGTTTCATCTGCATTTTCCTCCGGCTCTCGCTCGGGTTCCCTGATCCGCGCACGAGCTGTTCCGAACAGCTTTCTCCCGGCTGGGGCCGGGTGCGCGAGAAAGGATGAGAAAATGAAGCAACATTAACTGGCCTGTTCGGTGGGGCAGGTCTCCTGGTATGGCAGCACCGGAATGTAGCGGGCCCACTCGTCCCTGTCGAGACTTCCTCCCGCGATGGTGCACGCATGGTGCACCGCGTATTTCCGGAGGTCGTCGAGACTCGTGAGATCCCACAAGATAGCTGTACCGTCGTTGCTGCCGGTGGCCAGTGTGTGCCCGTCGGGCGTGAAGGCCACCGAGGTCACTGATTTGAGATGATCGGTGAGGGGCTGGCCGAGTCGTCGCGGGCGGCTCCGGTCGGCGACGTCCCAAAGGATGACGGTATGGTCGCTGCTGCCGGTGGCCAGTGTCTGTCCGTCGGGCGCGAAGGCCACCGAGGTCACTGATTTGAGATGATCGGTGAGGGGCTGGCCGAGTCGTCGTGGCCGGCTCCGGTCGGCGACATCCCAGAGAATCACCATACCGTCGCTGCTGGCAGTGGCCAGCGTGTGCTCGTCGGGCGCGAAAGCCGCGGCGGTCACCGCTGTTCGGTGACCGGTGAGGGGCTGGCCGAGTTGCCGTGGATGGTCTCTGTCCGTGACGTCCTCCAAGGTCACGTTGCCGTCTGGGTCGCCGCCGATGGCACGGGTTCTCCCGGTCGGCGACAGGGCGAGAGACAGCGTCCGGTCACGGTAGCCAGCCGGGGGTGCTTCGAGCTGGTGGGGCCGGGTCCGGTCCGTGATGTCCCAGCCGATATCGGAGCCGTCCGAGCCGCGGCCGACGAGGGTGTTCCCATCGAAAAACACCTCGGTCACCGGAGTGTGATGGCCCAGGGGCGGGCCGAGCCTCTCCGGCCGGTTGGTGAGATCCCAGAGAAACGCGCTGCCGTCACCGCTGGTGCTAGCCAGTCTGTGCCCGTCGGGTGCGAATGCCACCGAGGCCACCGGCCCTCTGTGACCGGCTATCACCTGTTCGAGCCGTGTCTGAGCGGGATCGGTGATGTCCCAGAGGGAGACTATACCATCGCTGCCGGTAGCCAGTATGCGTCCGTTGGACGTGAACGCCGCGGAATACGCCGGCTCTTGGTGGCCGGCCAGCAGCGGTCCGTCCCGGCGGGGATGGCTCCGGTCGCGGACGTCCCAACGGACCGCACTGCCGTCACCGCTGGTGGTAGCCAGTGTCTGCCCGTCGGGCGCGAATGCCACCGAGGTCACCGGTCCGGAATGACCGGTCCGCTCCTGTTCGGGGTTGAGCCAGCGGGGGTGGGCCCGGTCGGTGACGTCCCAGAGGTGCGGCGTGCCGTCGCCGTCGCCGATAGCCAGGGTTTGCCCGGCCGGCGCGAAGGCCACTGATACCGCGCTGCCGCCGCTTCCGGCCAACGGTTCTCCGAGGGCATGGGCATTGGCACGGTCGGTGACATCCCACAGAACCGTCGTGCCATCGCCGCCGCCGGTGGCCAGCGTCCGCCCGTCCGGGGCGAAAGCCACGGAAACCACACTGTGTTGTTTGCTGACAGGCCTGCCGAATGCATGGGGCTGCCCGGTGAAGGGCTGTCCGTATGCGTCGGCGCCGTGCCGGCCGGGGAGTTCCCACAGAAGTATGCTGCCGTCGCTGCCGCCGGTGGCCAGCGTCTGTCCGTCCGAGGCAAAAGCAACAGATGACACAGTGCCGCTGTCGTTGCGAAGAGCTCCTCGGTAGCGCATGGCGGTGAGTGTGCTGAGCAGACCAGAATGGGTTTCGTCGCCCGGGTGGATGCGATACGCCGCAACGGCAAGTTGCAGAGCGACACGGGGGTCGACGTCTCGAATGGCGTCGGCTTGCGCGATGAGCTGCCGGGCGGTTGCGATTTGCTGTTGGGATCTGGCGTCTCGTTGGTTGATGACGGCCACGCCGGCTCCGGCCAGCGTCAGGATCAACAAGGCGGTGCTCGTGATGGCGAACAGCATGGTCCGGCGCGCTCGGCGGCGTTCAGCCTCGGCACGGGCATTGTCGCTGTCGATGCTGGCAGCGAGAAAGGTCCGGGCGGCCGGGGCGAGGCTGTCGTGCCGGCCGGAGGTTTCGACCCGCTCACGGGCCAGGGCCAGCCGGGTGCCGCGGTAGAGCAGGTCGGGGTCATCGCCGCTGTCCCGCCAGGTCTTGGCGTCGTCGCTGAGGCCTTGTTCGACGATGAGGGCGGACCGGTCGGTGTCGATCCAGGAACGTAGGGCTGGCCAGGCATGCAGCAGCGCTTCGTGCGTGATCTGCACGGTATCCTGGCCGATGGTGAGCAGGCGGGCCTTTTCGGTGGCGAACGCGTCGAGCACCGCTTCGACGGCGCTCCCGTCCGGGTACTCGGCGATCAGTTCAGCGCGGGAACGACGGCGTCGGGTGTCCTCACCTCCGTCGGCACTGACGTGCACGAGGCGGAGCAGCAGCCAGCGGGCCGCGGCCTGGCCGGCCTTGTCAAGCGCGGCATAGACCCGTTCGGCGGTGGTGGCGACGGCGTCGTCAATGCCGCCCGTCGCGGCGTAGCCCGCGGCGGTAAGCAGCCGGTCGTCACGTTGCTGCCAGGTAGTCAGCAACGCATAGGACAGCAGCGGTAGGACGCTGACGCCGTGGACGCGGCCGGATCCGACGCTGTCCACGGCTCCGCCGATACCGAGGTCTCGCAGGAGCATCTCCACGAGGCCGGCTTCGAGATCGAGCCCGACTTCCTGCGCGGGGCGGCGGATGACGTCGATGAGGTCGGCGCGGGTCATCGGCCCGACGGGGACCTGGCCGTCGCTCAGCCCGCCGACGAGCTCGGGGTGCTCCGTGGCGCGGCCGTAGAAGTCCGCGCGCATCCCGATGACGACAAGTGCGGGAGGCGGGATGTTGTTCCGGGGGGTGCTGGCGGCGGTGAGTGCCCGGACGAAGGCCTGTTGGTCGGTGGCGGGGATGTCGTTGGTGAACAGCTCCTCGAACTGGTCGACGACCAGCAGCATCCGCGGTGTCGGCGCGGCGGCGCCAGTCGTCGCCCCCGGCTCGGCGGTGTAGCCGGTATCGGCGGGCATCGCGGCGTCAACAGCGCTCTCCGTGAGATCAGTCGCCCGTTGTGGATCATCTGCCAGGAGAGCACGAACAGCCTCCGGTGGGCTGCCAGTGGCGCGGGCCAGCAGCGAGGCCAGCTCGGCGAGTGGGTCCGAACCCGGGGTGATGACATGGCACGGCCATTCCCATGATCCGGGTACATCCAGCTTGCCGGCACGTACCGCCGGGATGAGCCCGGCGCGTAGCAACGACGATTTGCCCGAGCCGGAGGCCCCCACCACCATCACCGGGCGGGGATCGGTGAGCCGGTCGGTCAGCCGCGCCAGCAGCGAGGCGGTGAGCGTGTCACGGCCGAAGAAGAATCGTGCGTCGTTCGGGCCGTAGGCCTCCAGCCCCCGGTAGGGGCAGATGTCTTCGACCGGATCAGGGTCGGTGTCGGTGTGGCTGTCGGGCCGGAGTGTTTCCTGATCGCCGCCGGGCTGGCCAGGGCGGCGTGAGGGCGGGGGCGGCCGGTAGGCCCGATTGTCGGTGAGCATGAGATCGCCGGCTCTGCCGCCGGCGTTGCGACGCGGTTCCGGTCGGCCGGTGGCGGGCAGGGCACGGGCGAGATAACGGTAGGCGCGTTCGAGGGTGAGCCGTGGTGGGCCGGTCGGGTCACCCCTGGTCAGGAGGTCTATCAGCGCGCCGGTGAACGCGGTGTGCCGCTCGCCCGGCAGCGCCAGGGCCGCGTCCTCGGGTGCGGCGGCGGTGAGCAGGTAGCTGTCGCGGACGGCGGTCATCGCGAACACGTCATCGGTGCCGGTGAGCAGCGCGGCCGATGCCCGGCCGGCAAAACAGCAGTCCAGCACGACCGCCACCGTCCGCGCCCGGCAGTTGGCGAGGGTGTCACGGAGGGCGCGGTAGGGAAAGGCCTGGTAGTTCGGCGTCGGTGGCCGGGTCAGGTCGAGTGAGGCGGATGTGGCCAGGTGCAGCTCGCCGTCCGGGCTGAGCAGCCCGTGGCCGACGTAGTAGACGAGCAGGACGTCGCTGGCCTCCTGGGCCGCGGTGCTGACCGCATTGTCGAACACGATCGGGTCGGCCGGGTCGACCAGCGTGCGCAGCCCCGGCTCGGGCAGGCCGCAGCGGTCTGTCAGGCACCGTGCGAGGTCGGTAACGGTACGGGTGACCGCGGGAACATCGGGCAGCCGTGACCCCGGCTCGTGCGTGCTGGTACCGACGAGCAGCATCCGTACCCCCGGATTGGCCAGCCCGGTCACGGTGCGCGGTTCGCGCCGGGCTGGCCGCGGCGGGGAGGCACGGGCGGGCTCGGGTCAGCGCTCGCCGCCGGGGGGAGCGGCCCGCTGAGTGCCTGGCCGAGCTGGTCGATCTCGTCCCGGAGGCTGGCGGCGTTCAGCTCCCGTATCCGCCGTGCCGACAGCCGGATCGTGGTATGGCCGTCCCGCCGTTCCACGGTGATATCCACATCGCTGTGTCGGCTCCGAATCCAGGAGATCAGGCCTGCGAGCAGCACCGATACGGCACCGCCCGGACCCAGCGCGACGATCAGCGTATCGAGGGCCGACCCCAGCTGGCCTGGAGCCGGTGTCTGTTCGATGGGCTCCACCCGGCCGCGTAACTCGTCTTCCGCGGCCAGCCAGGCCTGCAACGATCGGAGATCGTCCGTGGTGCTTCCCGGCAGCCGTATTGCCACGTCCATATGTCTCCCCCCAATCGACCAGCGAGGCCTGCATAAGAGCGCCCTATCCTCGGGCGCGCTAAGAGCGACCGGCAATAGGGACGCGGCATCGCGGGGCTGGGGCACGCACCTCGCATCGTTGTCG
>NZ_CAKJTM010000067.1:6248-27683 GCF_917627345.1 Protofrankia sp. CiP3
TCGGTCGACACCCCAAGGACCAGGGTGACTCCCTCCGCCGCCTTGCGATGCACGCACACCAGCCCCGCTCCTTGATCCACGCCCCTATTGCCGGGCGCTCTAAGACCAGCATGAACGCACCCGGAGCGCTGCGTGGGCCACGACACCTCCAAACGCCACGAAAATAGTTACCACACCGAATTTTTCTCGTCATGATACGGGGCTGGGGATGAGCGGAGCCCGCTGTTCCGCGTTCGCGTCGCCAACATCGGGTTTCGGTGATCCGGTAGGAAGTCGTGGGATTCAGCGGCTATCCGTCGATGACCACGTTGCGCACCTTTGAGCCGACGGGTGCGCCGCCGCTGTAGGTGTAGGTGTAGGTGGTTCTGGCTGGTTGGAGGATCCGGCTGGCCGTACCGGTATGCCATCGTGTTCCGTTCATCGGCTGTACGGCCGGTTTTCATCGGTCAGACGGGGCGGCCTTTCCAGGTGGCGGTGCCGCGCAGCCGCTGTGCCCAGGACAGCGCGGTCAGGTAGCCGAACACGCAGATGGACAGCGGGTGCGCCAGGGCGTCGGGCCAGCTCCGGCCGCCGGTGCGCCGTGCCGCGATCACTCGTCCAGCCACTCCCAGCGCATAGCCGGCGAGACCTGTCCGGGAACCGCGCAGCATGGCAACGGCCGGGAGCACGAAGAGCCAGGCCAGTATGCCGACCTGGCCGGCACTCGCGCGGATGCTTCCGCCGCCGGCCCACAGCGACTTCGCGTAGCCGTCGCGCAGCTGCGGCCAGCCGTGGTACATCCGGGTCCGGGCGATGTCCGTCCCGTCCGTGACAACCCCGTGCGCTCCCGCGGCCTTCAGCGCACGCAGCAGCGCTATGTCCTCGAGCACATGGCCACGGACGCTGGTATGTCCACCGGCCTGGTGATAAACGGCCGTGTCGACGCACAGGAGCTGCCCGTTCGCCGCGGACAACGACGGACGCGAGGACTGTTCGGCCAGCCGCAGCGGCAGTAACGCCAGCCACGACCACTGCAGAAGTGGCTGGACCAGCCGTTCCGCGACCGTTCGAGCGTCCTGGCGGGGGTAGGGCGAGACAAGGCCGAGACCGCTCGCGCGCAGCAGCCCGACCGTCCGGGCGATCCCGTCCGGGGCGACGGTGACGTCCGCGTCGATGAACACCAGGACGCTCCCCCGCGCCTCATCGGCGAGCCTGGCGCACGCATGCGGTTTGCCGAGCCATCCGGCCGGCAGCGTGCCGCCGTGAATGATCCGGACGCGGGGGTCACCCTCGGCCGCCCTGCCCACCGCCTCGGCGGTGCTGTCGGTGGAGGCGTCATCGTAGACGATCACTTCAAGGTGGGGGAGCGCGACCGAGGCCAGTACCGCGGACAGGCACGCGGTCACCTGTCCGGCTTCGTCGCGTGCCGGCAGCAACACACTCACCAGCTCGGTCACCGGCTGGGCGCCCGGCGCGACCCGTAACAGACGGGCGTTCACCACGGTGTGCACGGTGAGTACGCCCGCGGCGATCGTGCCCGTAAGCAGTGACAGCCGCGCCCAGCGGTCCGGCCGTGAACGCCGGCCCAGGGCCGGTCGCCGGGAGGTCACGAGGCCCGCCGGTGCTGCCGGCGCGTTGCCACAGCCGCGGTTGCCGTACCGGCGAGCAGCGTCCCCATGCCGACGCCACCGGCGAACGCCACACCAGGACGGTCGAAGAACACCAGGTTCGCGAGCAACGACGAGGCATAGGTCCATCCGATCATGAAGATCGGCAGGTGGTCGGGGAACTGGTCAGCCGGGATGGCCCGCCGTCGCGGTATCAGGGCCAGGCTCTCTGTGATCAGAGTGCCCACGACCAGCCAGCCGGCCGTGTTCGACAGCGGAATGCCGTTGAGGGCGGGCCCGTCGCCCGACCATCGCCAGTAGCCGGCGGCCACCATCTGCGGGTCCAGATAGAGATCCCAGGTTGTCAGGAGCAGGCCTCCCACCAGTGCGGTGACCATGACGCTTGGGTGCGCTCCCGGGCCCGCGGCATCATGACCGCATGGCCCGACAAGTCGCAGGGCGGTGTAGCGCCCCAGCGTGAAGGCCGGGTAGGCCATCATCGTCCAGGCCAACGGGATCACCACGGGTACTCCGCCGACGGCAGGCCCGAGGGCGCCGGTGTAGCTGTAGCGGCCGAAGACGAGGCCGGTGTGGACCCCGGCGATCTCGGCGGCCAGACCACCACCGACGCTCAGCATGACCATGCGGGCAGCCCATCCGGCACCGCGGGTACGGACCGCGTGGATAACCGAGGCCGTGGTGAAAAGCAACACCGACGTTACTGTGAGATCATCTTTTCCGGCGTTCGTGACCAGGGGATACGGGATCTGGGCGGCGACGGTGGCAGCCGCGAAGGCCCATGGCAGAAGGCCCGCCACGACAGGTCGCGGGTATCGGGACCTGTCGTGGCGGGCCCGCGCGGGCCGAGGCACCGAAGACGGCACGAGGGTGGTCCGCCGTGCCGGACCTCCCGGAACACAGACCGGGACATGGGCCGGATCAGACGGCACGTACCCGCCGGCCGTCGGCGCCATGAGCCCGGCCCGCGCGCGGTTCAGCCTTGCGGGACCGGGGCTCTTCTTCCTGGACGGGCTCGGTGTGCGTGAGGTGTTTACCCAGTACCGCGTATTCGACCCAGCTTCCCGGGAACTGGAAGTTCGACAACAGCGGCACAAAACCCTCGCTGGCATACAGCCGCCGGGCACGGCTGCCGGGAAGTTCCAGCGCCGACAGCGCGGCCGTACGCTGTGGCGCGTCGCGCAACAGTTCCCGCATCAGTTCGCGCCCCACCCCCTGCCCCTGGAACTCCGGCAGGACATGGAATTCGACGATCTCCAGACAGTCCCCGAGCCACCGTACGGCGTCCTCGGGGGGGAGCGCGTCACTGACGACGTCGTGCCACCACTGGCCCTTCCGCCCAGGCAGGGCATAGGTGAAACCGATCAGACGGTCGTCCGGCAGCAGTGCCGCCACCGCGCGCAGATCCCGACGCTCAGCGTGCCGGCGGGCGTGCATGGTCCGCTCGATCGCCGCACGCGCTGGATCAGGCTCGTGGACGTCCAGGAAGGCGGCCTTGTAGACGCCGATGACATCGGTCAGCCGGGCACGCATCCGCGCGGGTGTCCAGCGGACCAGCCCGATGCTCTCCATCAAGCTTGCCTCCCTCGCGCACTTGTCCTCACCACGCACCATGTTGATCGGTCAGCCGTGGGCTGGCCACTCGCGGGGCGTGTCCGTCTCGTACACCATCTGAGGTGCTCGACAATAACGGGTGCCCGCAGCGTCGCCGAGCCAGCTCAGGTGGGTACCGGTACCCGCGTGCTCCGTAGGCTGATCCGGTCAGGACCCAGCGCCAGGTGAACGCCGCCGCGTCCGCCGTTGAGCAGATCCCTGAGCAGGATGGCCAGGGCCGGCGCCTGTACTGTGCCGCCCGCGTTCGTCCCGGCGGCCACCACGACTCGCCCGCCGAAGGCGTCCACGGCCTCCAGCACCGGGAGGCCGTCTGGGGTCATCGGGCGTTCACAGGTGCGGCGGTCGAGGACCGGATGCGGCCCGGCTGAGCCGGGTGGCCGGGCAAGCAGCCGCCCGACGGTCTCCTCCAGCGCCGCCATCAGTTCCGCGACTCGCGGGTCGCCCGCCCGCGGGCGGGCGAGGCCCAGATAGCCGAATCCCCCGCTGGCGTGTATCACAGCGGAGTCCGGAGACAAGGTGATGTTGACGACCCCGACCGGGTCCGGCGCGTGCACCTTCAGGGCGTGCCGCAGACCGGGATTGGGCATCGTCAGCGAAACTCCGAGGACGTGCTGGACCGTTCCGGACGATGCCGCGTCCGCACCCACAAGGGCAACCAGGTCACGCCCGCCGACCGTGACGATGACGGTGCCGGCCCGCCTGGTCGTGCCGTCGCTGAGGACGAGTTCCACCTCGTTCGGGTGGCTCTCACAGCCGTGGCCCGAACCGCCGTTCCCGACCTGGCGCAGACAGCGCACCGGGCTGCCGGAATGCACGGGCACGCCGACAGCCACAACGAGATCGCGGACGGCGTCGGCAAGCTGGTGGATGTTGACGGCGTACCCGTCGACCTCGACGGCGCCGTGGACGGCCGCGGGGGGCGGCTGATTCGGATCTTCGGCCAGGCCGTCGGTGGCTGTCACGAGCGCGGGCCAGCGCAACGCGATCTCGTCCGGGCTCAGGACGCTGGCCGTGGCGTCGACTGTGGTCTGCAGCCGCGTTCCGGCGGCGAGATCAGCCGCGGACAGGTAGCAGCGGGGCAGCCGAGCATCCCGGCGCAGCCGCTCGAAGGCGTGCGGATAGCGGGCGAACAACGTCTCCCAGCCGCGCAGGCCGAGCCGGTTGATACCGATCGCGAGATCAGCTGTGAGCGCACGCAGGCCCGGACGGTCGGTAAAGCCCTCGAAAGCCGCTACCCAGTCACGCTCAGTATCGCTGAGGGTGACTGGGTCACGTAGCTGCCATCCGCCGTCCCGGGGCGGACGGGCGAGAACCGTGCGTCGGGACGCGTCAGCGTGTGGAACCGTCTCGGTCAGCGACAGATGGCGTCCGTCGGTTCCGCCGTAGGTCGTGCCCTGCCGCTTCGGGTCAGTGCGGTCGGCCGGGGCCGCGTCCAGTACCCGCAGATTGCGCCATCCGGCCGTGTGCAGGCTCAGCGCGATGGTCAGCCCGACGATCCCACCGCCGATGATCACAGTTTCGGCGGGATCGCTCCCATGGTGACGCGGGTTGTGCGCGTAACGATCGGCCAGCGGTTCGCGGGCACTCCTGGCGGCCGGAGCCACGGCCGCGGCTCCGGCCGCCAGGTTGCTGTCCAGGCCGGTGACCAGATCGGCAATCTCGCTGCTGGCGACGACGGTGAGAACCGCCTGGTCGAGATCTTCGGCGCAGCCGGGTATGCGCATCGCCGCTGAGCTGAGGGTGAAGCCCGGCCGCAGGACCGTGCTGTCCGGGAAGCGATCCAGGATCTGCCGGCGGAGCGGATCGATCAGCCCAGGCGCGTTGTCGATGACGACGGTCAGCTCGCGTCTGGCGTAAGCATCTGTGACCGCGTCCTCGGTGAGAACTTCAGGTTCGCAGATCGTTACGATCCGGCTGCCGATGAACGCCTTGACCTGTTCCGCGCCGACAAGGCCGCGGGTCGGGTGCGCGCCGCCGACGGTCAGCGGTACCGCGACGCTGAGCAGGTCAGAGCCTGCGCAAACAGCGTCGATGTCGGGGGCGAAGGTGACGGCCGCGGCCGTCAGCACGTGTTCGGCCAGCCAGCTCACCCGGGCCTGCGGATCAGCAGCCAGGGACGGTGTGTGGACAAGAACCCGATGGCCTTGAGCGGCGGCGGCCCGCGCGACCCGCCCGTTTATCGAGCCGGCTCCGATCAGGCCGACCGTCAGCGGGGCGGCCAGCCCGGCCGGGCCGGCCTGCGCGATCAGCAGTGCGTCGAGGACAAAACGGGCGATGTGGCGGGCGTTGACCTCGGGAGTGTTGACAACCGTGACGTCGTGATGGGCCGCGGCATCACAGTCGATTGCCGCGAGCGAGGTGCCGCGACGAATGATCAGAAGTTTGTTGTGATCATTCTGCGCCCGGACCGCCGTCGCCCAGGTGGCTATCGTGCTCGCGTCGACGGGGTTGGCGCCGACGACCAGGGTGTGGGGCCGCAGCGTCGACAACGCCCCGGACAGTGCCGCTGGTGTGGCCGCGAGGTCCGCTCGCAGCCACACCAGCGGGAGCGATGTCAGGGACAACCGGGTGGATTCGCTCACCCCGGTCGCCACGAGGATCCGGCGGGTGGGACGGGGCCGGCGCGAGCGGGAGTATATGCCGGGCTCAGCGGGTGTGGACATTCCTGTTTCCATTCGGCTGGCAAACTCAGGCGAAACATGGCCGCCAAAAGGCGTGTTTATGGTCTCGTGTGTGATGAACGGTTCTTGTTGTGTCTTGTGTTGTGTGCCGGACCCAGGCTGAAGCTGAGTTTGGCATAACTTCCACTGTGCCTCGCGATCTTCAATAACTGTTTAACCGCGGGGATGCTCGTGGTGGCCGCCGGAAGGTGTTCGGCCGGATCGTGCCAGCGGGTCACATCCGTTCACCGTTCCGTGGGCACGCAGGACGGCGAAACGCGCGAAGAGCTCTTCTTTGTACCAGCCGTGTTCAAAGGTGCGCCGCACGACGTCGGTATGGGCCGGGCTGCCATAGGCGAACCGGCGTAACGCGTCAGCGTCGTCCCAGACGCTGAATGTTCCCTGTAGGCCGAGTGGCGCCTCGCCGATCCCCACCGCGAACCGCAGGCCTTCGCAACGGGTGAGGTCCTCGGCCACCGGCGGCACCGACCGCCAGAAAGCGGGCGCCCGCCGCAACGACAGTCTGGCTCTGGTGATCGCAGCGATCAGGCCGGCTGGCCGCGCCAGGCCCGCGAGCTGCGTCACCGGGTCACCGAACGGACGCTGACGGGCCCATCGTCCCCGGGACGACAACGGGTGGAGCTCGGCTCGCCACCGTTCGTAGGCAATGGCGGACCATGCGTCGATCATGGCGGACCGTTCGAACGAGGCCGCTTCCCGCGCGGAAGCCCAGACGGTCAGCACAGCCCAGCGCAGCACGTCGGCGTCGCGCGGGCCGAACGTCCGGCCGCGTCCGGTGCCAAGGGACCTGGCGAAGACGAGACCGGTTGTGCGCCGCAAGTGCCGGCGGTCCAGCGCCATCCTCGCGGCCGCGTGCGGAACATGGCGGGGCCGCACCCCCCACAGGTCGATGATCACCAGGGGGCAGGCGTGTGCCGCGGTAGCATCGCCATCTCCCACGGTCACAACCGTATCGCCGTGGGGTCCGTTGGCCGCAGTGGTGACAGGCGCAGGACAGCATCGTGCTCCACGCCGTATTTCTGCGCGAAGAACGCTCTGGCCCGGGATGGGTCGTCGCGACAGAGAAGCGCACGGCATCGTCCCAGCGGCAGCAGGGGATGGCGGTTCCCCGTGACCTGTGTGAGGAGGCCGTCCGGGCCGCTGGCGCGGACCAGCCGGGCCAGCATGTCGTCGGCCAGGTAGACCGCGCCCTCGGTTCGTATGTATCGCACGGTCAGTTCCAGAGGGCCGTCCGTGCACGAACCAATCGACAGCGGCAGCTTCAGGTAGTCGTCAAGGCTGATGCTGACCTCCGGGCGCCACAGGGCGGCGAAGCGTTCCTCGATGAACTGGACGAGCGTGGAGTCGATGGTCGTCTCGTGCTGGGTGGAAACCGCCGAAGAGCGACCAACCGGATATGTCGATACGATGGCCCCATTGTCCCATCGGTGGTAACTTGTCAGCGGTTGCTCGGTGTATACACGCACGGACATTCGGTGTCTAAGGTGTGGGTCCAGGCCTGTTCGGATCGCGTCGAGCCGGCGCAGGTTGTCCCGGATGGCCTCGGGGACGTTGATGGTGCGGTCCAGATCCTCCTCGCGTTGCGCGGCAGCGGGCGAGTCCGGGTCGAGCAGGAGGATCTGCACGAGCGCACCGCCGTTCAACGCGCTGTTCACAGCCGTTGCGAACGCCTGCTCATGCAGGGTGGTGACCAGGTCGGTCCACGTGTTCAGGACCTGTACGATCCGCCGGCTGGCGGCGGCACGGCTGATGAAGTACTCAGGGTCGAAGCCGCCGAGCAGCCTGCCGCCGCCGAACTGGGCGGGCTTGGCGGGCATGGTTGAGGACAGCCGCTGTTCCGCGACGGCGAGTTCCGCGGAGCGGGTCTGGCGTAGCAGGTTGATGCCCTGTTGCCAGGATCGTCGGGCGCTGGCGATGTCGTCCATCTGCGCGAGCATGTCCCCGCGGCGGATCAGGACACGCGGTTCCCACAGTGGGTCCGGCAGGGCCGCGAGCAGAGTCAGGGATTCGTTGTACGCGGCGAGCGCGCGTTCCAACCGCGTCTGGCTGCGGTAGAGGTCACCGAGGCGGCGCAGCGCGTATGCCTGCAGCGGCCGGTTGTCGAGATCCCGCGCGATGGACAGGCTTGTCGACAGGCAGGTGACGGCCTCGGAGAGTTCCTGGCGGTTGCCGTGGCACATTGCCAGGCACACCAGCGTCTCGGCCTCCGCGGCCGGGCTGTTGGAGCGGCGGAACAGTTGCAGCGCGCGGTCGAAGAGCTCCGTCGCCTCGTCGAACCGGCCCTTGCCGCGGCAGGCATCGGCGAGCCCGTGCAGGCTGCGTGCCTCGCCGAAAGCGTGATCGATGGCAGTGAAGATCTCGTAACTACGGGTGAAGCGTTCAGTGGCGAGATCGAGGTGGTCGCGTGCCGCGCTGTTCGCGTCGACCGCGGGCTGGCCGTCCGGGTCGGTGCCGGGGGCGCTCAGACGCCAGAACGCCTCCTCGAAAGCGAGGAGGATGTTCCGGTCGCCCAGACCGCACAACATGATGGCCTCAGCGAGCGGGTCGCCTGCCCGGCGAGCCGCCGTCAGGCCCAGACCGTGTGTCCGATCCCAGTCGTCCCAGTAGCCGTTGAACTCGTAGAACCGGGCGGCCGCCGCGGCCAGCCGCCACGTCATCTCGTCGAGTTCCTGCGCGGATGCCTGCTCGATCAGGAGGTGAAGATTGATCCGCTCGATGCCGAACCATACCAGCGGCCCCGCGACCAGCGCGGAGACGATGTCGTCCGCTGACGTGGAACGCGCGGCCGGGTTGTCGATCGTCAGTGACCTACCCGGCGAGAAGACCGCGGTCGCGCGGTCGATGACGGTGAGGTAGGCCGAGAGCAGCCTGGTCAGGGCGGGGCGCAGTTCGTCGCCGACGGTGTTCAGCGGCCCGGCTTCAGCCGGTGCTGTCGCGGCGGTGGGCTGTTCCTCGCTGGGCTGTGCCCCAGCGGGTGAAAGGTCACCGTGTTCCGCCAGGTCCCCGGCGAGGCGAGGAAAGCCATTATCGCGTGGCCGCTGGCCGATCGGGCGTTCCCGCGCGAACACCCGCATCAGATCGTGGAAGCGGTAGCGGGTCTGCCCTGCCTGGTCGGGGCCACGTCGTTCCAGGAGCTGGGCGTCGGCGAGCCGGTCAAGGATGTCCTCGGCCTCGTCGCTGCCTATGTCGAGCAGCGCCGCCGCGGCCCAGGGCGCGAAGTCGACCATGTTGGGGAGGGCGAGGAGCCGGAAGGCCTGGCGCTCGTCCTCGGGCCGGCCGACGTAACTCAACGCGAAGCTGGCTCGGACCTCGAGGTCACCGAGTTCCAGCCAGGACAACCGGTCACGCTCCCCAGTGAGCCGGCTGGCTACCCGGGCCAGCCTCCAGTGCGGGTGAGCGGCGATCTTACGGCCGGCGATCTGGATCGCCATCGGCAGGTAGCCACAGAGCCCGGCGATGTCGCGGGCGGCTACGGGCTCGGCTTCGACCCGTCGGTCGCTGGCGAGTTTCGCCAGCAGCGCGACGGCTTCGGCCGGGTACAGGACATCGATGGTTCGGTGATAGGCGTCCAGGCTGTGCAGGCCGGAGCGGCTGGTGACGATGACCGCGCAGCCGGGAGCGGCGGGCAGCAGGCGCCGGATCTGAGCTTCGTTGGCGGCGTTGTCCAAGACGATTAACATGCGCCGGTTGACGAGCATGCTGTGGTACAGCTCGGCAAGGTCGTCCGGGTCGGTGGGTACCGCGGTTCTGGTTACTCCAAGCGCCTGTACAAGCCGGGTCAGTACCTTGATCGGATCCAGCGGAGACGGCAGGCTGCCCCGCAGGTCAAAGAACAGGCTCGGGTCGGGGAAGTGCTCGCGGGCCTGATGGGCCAGGTGGACAGCCAGCGCGGTCTTGCCCGCTCCCGGCTTACCCGCGATGGCGACGACGACGGTGCCTTTGGCCAGCGCGTCCGGGTCGGTCAGCGCGGTGAGGATCTTGGTCTGGATGGTGTCACGGCCGGTGAATTCGGCGACGTCCGGTGGCAGCTGGTACACCCCGAGATAGGGTGGTTTCGGTGGCGCCGGGCGTTCCAGTGCGCGTGGCGGTGTCCAGTTCAAACTGGGCGCCTCCCGCAGAATATCCTCTTGCAGCCGGCGCAGCAGACTCGAGTCGAGACCGTGGGAACGCAGGGCGTCGAGCCCGTCACGGCACGCCTGCGTGGCATCTTCCAGCCGGTTGTCCCGGTACAGGGCGATGATGAGATCTTTGCGTAGCCCGTCGTCGTGTGGGTACTGGGTGACCAGCGCCCGGAGCTCGCCGATGGTCTCCCGGTGGCGGCCCAGCGAGAGGTCCGCGGAGATCCGTGTCCGCCGGACATCGCGGTGCAGCTCATCGAGGCGCTGGATGTGGGCGGCGGCGAAGGCGTACTCGGCGACATCCGCGAGTGGCTGACCCCGCCACAGGCCCTGGGCGGCCTGTAACGGGGCGATCGCGGCGACCGGATCTCCGTCCTCGACGGCGCGGCGGCCTTGCCCGAGCAGGGTACGGGCCCGGGCGGCGTCGATCTGCTCGGGGCTCACCCGAAGCGAGTACCCCGAGCCGTGGCGGACGAGGAGCCGGCTGCCTCTGGCCGGGTCGAGCCTGCGGCGCAGCTCGCTGATGTGGGTCCGCAGCGTTGCCAACGCCCGGTCCGGGGGGTGACCGTCCCAGACCGCCTCGATCAGGCGGTGGGTTGTGACGATCTGGTCGACGTTCAACAGCAGGACCGTGAGCAGCGTTTTCCGTTGCTTTCCGCCAAGAATGATCACATTGCCGTCGCGGGTGACCTCGGTGGGGCCGAGGATTGCGAAATGCAGGTTCTCTTTGTCTGGCATGTGACCTTCTCGCGCCGATCCCGTCTGATTACGATATCTGGGGATACCTGATTCCGGGGGCCGCGCTTCTTCGGGCCGCCGACGGCGCGGCCGTGCTGTCGGCGTATCTGTGGGGGTGAGGATCGTGTCGTCTGTGATCAGATTGCTCGTTGGCGCGGGCTGGCCCGGCGTTTTTTTTGGGTCTCCACCGCAGCGTGCGTCGTGGGTGCCGCTGTCGCAACCACTTCGCGTGCGTGGGCCGGGTCGGATGGGCGACTGTTACCGATGCGAGGCATCGCGGGCTCTCTCGTCCGCGGTCCGCGCGGCTCCCGCGGCTGATTCCGTATTTCCGTCAACGGAACATCAATTTTCGCTCTGATCGCATGTGTACGACTGGTTGATGACTGTCTGTTCTGCTTGTTCTATCAGGCCCGCTCGCCCGAGGGCTGAGGAGCAACAGGAGGGTATACCGATCATTATGGACACATCGACGAAGGAGACAGCACGGTCAGGACTTCTGCATGAGGTGGCTCTGGGTACCGTCGACGGCAGGCCGGACCAGGTCATGCTGGTCGCGGATGACAGGCGCGTCGCCGCGGTTCTCGAGGACTGGGATGAGCACCGCCGGGTTGAGCTGATGGTAGCGGGCCGGCTGCTGGCGCTGGAAGCTGATCCTGATGGCCGTGGGCTACGGGTGTTCGATCCCGTTACGTCGATTCCGCTGGTTGCTTTTCGGTCGGCGCGTCGCGGTGGTGGCGGTACGGTCGAACTTCCGGGCAGCCGTGCGGTGCGTTGGGTCGTTCCCCGCGGTTCCGTCTTTGAGTGCGGCTTTCTGAGCAGCCGGGGTGGCGGTCTCATCCGGTTCGCCCATGACGGCACCGCGCTGGTGCTTGTGGACGACGATCATCGTCGGCGCGGAGGTATTCACGACCCGTTGGTTCTTCTGACGCTGGGTTGGTTTCTGCTGTTGAAGAGCCGACGGCGGCACGATCACGGTTCTTTCGCGTCACCGCAGCCGGCGGCCCAGGTCTGTGCGGCCGCGTAGGGGCCGCCGGTGGTGTGGTTATGCTCTTGTTTTCCGCGTCACCGACGGCCGGGTCCGCGCGGCACGGCCCGATTCGCGCACTGATAACCGCCGGCCGCCGTGATGGATGCCGAGCGGCTCCACCGCCGGCCGCTGAGTGGTCGCCGCCGGGAACGTGTTCGCGGCCGCTGCGGTAAACGGCCGTCGTCTTCCGTCCGGCGGCCCGTTGCGGCCGGCGATGTTGACGGCCTGACCCGGTCGGGGTTTACTCCTTTCAGAGTGCGAACACGCGTTCGATTCATGGAAGGAGTGGTCATGAGCCGGCGGAGTGTTGACCAACACGCTGTATGTGCCGCACCTGCTCTGACTCAGGAACGTCCTGGCGTACGAACGGTGCTCCCGGTCGCGGGGCTGCCCCGCCGTTCCCGTGACGAGCTGCTCCTGGCCGCGCGTCACGGCCTTGACGAGGCGAGCCTCACCCAGCTTCCCGGCCAGCGGTACGCGCTGGCCCATATGGCGGCGTTGCGTGCCGCCGCGGCCGTCCTTGCTGATCGAGCTCAGGCCCGTCCCGGTCACCGTGGCCGGCCGGTGAGCGCCTGGCGGCTACTTGCGACGGTGGCGCCTGAACTGGCGGAGTGGGCCCAGTTCTTCGCCGCCGGTGCGGCGAGGCGGGCGGCGGCCGAGGCGGGCCTACCGGTGGTCGGTACCCGCGATGCCGATGACCTGGCCCGTCAGGCCGAAATCTTTCTCACGACGGTGGAAACAACATTGGGTCTGCCATCACAGGCGGCGCTGCCAGCTATGGTTGTCAGGCCGGTCAGATCTTCCCGAGACTGAACGCACCAGCTCGTGTTCGGTGCGTGCCGGTTCGGGCGCGCGATGCCGAGCGTGCATCTGATCGCGTGCGTGGCCGTTTCGGCGTCGGCACGATCCGGCCAGCGCCGCTGATGGCGCCTCCCGGCGTGAGGCGGGATGGGTGGGGGGAGGACTGACGGCAGGACGAACCGATCGGTCTGTCTCGGCATGGTTGGTTGCCTACCGCGCCCGCCCAGTCATGCCTATTCTTGGGTGTCAGGTTCCGTCTGCCGGACCTGCCGGTCGTGGGAGGAGCGTCGATGCCGCTCTCGGAAAACGAGCAGCGCCTGCTGGATCAGATCGAGCGCGCGCTCGTCGAGGACGATCCGAAGTTCGCGAGCACGGTCCGCTCGACGAACCCCCGTACCTACCTGCTACGCAGGGTTCGTCGCAGCGTTCTCTTGTTCCTGTTCGGATTGGTTGTCCTGGTCATCGGGGTCGTGCTCAACCGGACGCCGTTGATCGTTGTCTTCGGCGTGCTCGGCTTCGTGCTGATGCTGTTCGCGGCGTCACGTGGTGCCGCGGATCTTCGCCGGATCGGTGGCCGCGGTGGTGAGCTGAGCGGTCGTCATCCGGCAGCCTCGCGTCGCCGGGCACGTGCCTCAGTGGCTGAGCGTCTTGAGGAACGCTGGCGTCGCCGGTGGGAGGACCGGGACGGCCGCTGACGCCTGGGCGGGCCCATCAGCAGCTAGGTCACTTCAGGCGGGCTGTCCGGCCGAACACGCCCAGCGCCCCTACCACCGACCGTGGAGCAAGTACCGCGCGTGCCCGGTCAGTGCGTGGTGCCGCCGTTCGCAGCAGTCGTGCGACCATTTGCAGGTCGCGTCCGATCTTTTCGTTGGTGCTGGAACCGGCCATTGCGGACGGCGCGTAGCGAGCTAGTTCCTCCGCCTCGACAATCCGGAGCAACGCGGCTCGGGCCGCCTCGGCGTCCGATGCTCGAATCTCCGGGCAGGCAGCGATGTGGTCGGCCAGCCGCAGCGCACTGGCCCGCGGCGACTCGTTGGGCCGCAGCGGTACTCCAAGGTCGAATGTCAGGTCCGCGAGCTCGGCCCAGGCCGCGTGCACGCGGGCATCCGCGGTTGCCGCTCCCGCGTGATTGGCTGAACCGCCTGTCATAGCGGTGGCGAGACGGCGCCGGCGGCGCGTGACCCGCACCAACGCCGGCAACAGCAGCACCGTGACGATGCCTGTCCCGACCAGAGTCCGGGAAAGCCAGCGGATGATCGTCGGCAGGGGGCTTTCCGCGGAACGTGTTTTTTCGGAAGCTTTCGGCGCTGGGCTCGGCGTGCTGTCCCGGACGGCGTCGGTGTCCGGGCCCGTGGTGGGGGCCACGCCTGGGGTGGTGACTGACGGTGTGGCCGACGGACTCGCGCCATGGTCGGCCGGATCGGCGGCCGCGGCATAGGCGGGGGTGATGGTTCCGTCGGTGCGGGGGGTCGGCTCGAAGGAAACCCAACCGGCGCTGGCGAACCACGCCTCCGGCCAGGCGTGCGCATCCCTGTTAGTGATCAGATAGCTGCCGTCGGCCTGCCTGGCCCCCGGGACAAAGCCGATCACCACCCGGGCTGGGATGCCGAGCGTCCGCAGCAGCACCGTCATCGCGGAGGCGAACTGCTCACAGTAGCCACGTCTGGTTTTGAACAGGAACTCCGTCAAGGCTCCGTCCTGCGCGGTCGGGGCGCCGTTGAGATCGTAGATGAAGGTGGTGTCATGGAGGTACTTCTGGATTGCGAGGGCCTGCTGGTAGGCGTTCACGCGGGTCCCCGCTATCTCACGGGCGAGTTTCTCGACCCTCGGGTCGGTACCGGGAGGCAGCTCTGTGTCGATCTTTATATCGGCTGGGAAGGTCCGCGGGGAGGCCGTGAGCTGGCTTGGGAGCGGATCGGGAGTGGAGGCTTCCACCTGGTAGTGCGCACCGGCGGTAGTGGTCCGGGTGCTGAAGACCGTGCCGGTGTCGGTGGACAGCCGCCAGTCACTGCCAGAAGCAAGGCCTTCGATCCTGCTCGGGGTGCCCGGAAGGGGAAGGTAGCGTTCCGTCAGGACCGTCGACACGTCAATTGTCGCTGACACCGTGCTGACCCGGGTGTTGCGGTCCGGGGCGGGAAGGCCGTCGCTGATCCTCGCCTCACTGGTGGCGCGCAGTGACCGGAGAGTGAATCGCTGCCCGTCGAACTGCTCCAGCGCGGTGAGCCGCAGGTATCTGGGCGTGGCCGTGCGCACCGACAGCAGGGTGGTCGGTTGGCTCGCATGCAGCTGTTGGGACAGCGAGACGAGCGGCGGTAGCACGATCGCCGAAGCCGGGCCGGTGTAGCGGGTGACGCCCTGTTGGCGCGCCAGCGGTCCCACCCCGTCAAGGGACGGCAGGACTGCCGGGACGGCCAGCGCGCACATCACCGCGCACAGGGCGATCCCAACGGCGAGGCTCCTCGCGTTGTTCGGTAGTGCGGCCTGCGCCGAGCCGGTAATCGGCTTTCCCCAGCGTTCGACCGTCTGCTTCCACTCCATCACGAGTAGGAGCAGGAATCCCATCGCGCCGAGCAGGTAGGGAACCACGCCGACACCATGCGGCAGCACAGTGGCGGGCAGCATGAACAATGCGAGCAGGGGAAGCCCGGCGAGTGTCGGGCGCCGGATCGTGACCGCCAGCAAGTCGACGATCAGTACGACGCAGTAGACACCGATGACGGTCAGCACCACCAGGCCCGGACGCTGCGGCACCGGCGCGGCGAGCTGCGAGACGTCGTCGCGGCCAGCTATGATCAGGGAGCGCAGCGCATCCACCGTCCGCCCGGTCGGCAGCAGGCCGGCGACGGCGGTTTCACGCGCGTACAACGCCGTGACCGTGATCAGAAGACCGAGCAGCCCGGACACAATCCCTACCGGGATGGCCAGCCGTAGCGCCCGTGCCAGCGCGGCCGTGCCCACAGCTACCGCGGTAGCCACGATCACGGGGCCGAACCACCACCAGAAGCCGTCGAACAACGGCGCGAGCGCGGATGCGCACAGCAGCGACGCCAGCGCAGCCCCGGCAGTGGGAACGAGCTGGAGCCGGGAGGTCACAGCGCGGCCCCGGCCCGCGTGTCCGTGGGCAGCACGCGGCCCGGTTCCGCCGCCGGCTTCGACGCATGTCCCGATACCGGTCCCGATACTGCTTTCGGGCTCGGGCTCGGGCTCGGGCTCGGGCTCGGGCTCGGGCTCGGGCTCGGGCTCGGGCTCGGACTCGGACTCGGACTCGGGCTCGCGGCCGCGTCCCCGCCGAGTCCGCCGGTGGCCGGATCCGGTGTCCGCGGGCTATTGTGGATCATGCCGCCCGCGGCCGGCTCGGGTTTGGCGGCGTCTGTTCCGCCACCCCACGCTGGGCCCTTTCCGGTCGTTCCCGGCCACAGCGCGGTGAGCCTGTCGCCATACCCGGCGATGATCACAGTCCAGCCGTGGCGCTGGAAGACCGCGCGGCACGCCTGCAGGCCTTCGGTCCCGCTCGCGGAACGCTCCCCCTCGTCCCAGGTCGCCACGTTGACCAGCAGGACGATCGCGGCGGCGTCGCGCGGGCGCGCTCGGGCGAGGACCGCGGCCTGCGCCGGATCGGTACGTCCAAGGATCGCGACCACCATGGAGCTGTCAGCGGTCCGCAGACGGCTGTACACGCGCTGCGTCGAAAGGGCGTCGGTCGTGTTCACGACCGCGAGCTCGTCCAACAGCGCGGCCGGGTTGCGCGACCCCCTCGCCGCGGCCGGGGCCGGGGCGTTGTCACAGATGAGCCGTACCGCCTTGCCCATCCCGGTCAGGTACACAGCGATCGAGGCAGCCGCGCCGACAGCCCACTCGAACGAGGACATGGGCCCCTGACCGGCCCAGACAGCGGACCGGGTGTCGAGGAACAGGGCCGCGCTGCCCGGGCGGAAGCTCTCTTCCTGACGAACCATCAACTCGCCGGTGCGGGCGCTGGTCCGCCAGTGAACCCGCCGGAGGTCGTCGCCGGGGTGGTAAGGGCGAGTGGAGAAGTCGTCCGTACCAGTAGCGGATGCGCGCCGGCGGCGGTGGGTGCTGATCGTGGTGTGGCTGCCCGGACGGGCCAGGGGCAAGGTCTCCACCGGAGGGGTCACGATCAGTTCGTCGCGGCTGCGGAACGCCCGCGTGAGCTCGCAGAGCCCAAAGGGATCCGTGATCCGGATCGCCATCGGCCCGATCAGGTACCGGCCACGAAGCTGAGGACGAAGCTTGTAGGTGAGGTACCGGGCGCCCCCCGCCTCCACCCGGTCGAGCACAAACCGGGCCCGGAGCCCAAGACGGTCTGGGACCTCGTCATCGACCAGCAGCACCGAGGAGGGACGTCCACTCATGTTGTCGATCCGGATGCTGACCGCCGCGTCCCCGCCCACGGCCACGCGAGCGGGGACGAGAAGACGGTGGCACGCGAGCCGGTAGCGGGTCTTGCAGACGAACGCCGCCGCGCACACCGGCAGTGCCAACAGCAGCATGCCGACGCGGAGCAGGTCCTCCTCGCCGACGGTCGCGGCCAGCGCGCAGCAGGCCAGCCCGGTGGCCACGAAGCACAGTCCGCGAATGGTCAGCGCGCGCATCGCCGCCAGGAAGTCGAGCACGGAAAATCAGCGGCCGCGGTGCGGCGGACGTGCCCCAAGGCGTGGGATGGGGACGCGCGCGACGATCTCCGTAATGATCCGGGAGGTGACGTCGGCTATGGATACGTCCGACATCGCGGCATCGGGGTTCACCAGCAGCCGGTGCGCGAGCACTGGCGCGGCCATCGCCTGGACGTCGTCGGGGAGAACGAACGCGCGGCCGTCGAGAGCGGCCCGCGCCCGAGCGGTCCTGACGACGTGCAGCGTCGCGCGGGGAGAGGCGCCCAGGACGAGCTCGGGATGCCGGCGGGTGGCCGTCACGAGGTCGACGATGTAGCGGCGCACATCGTCGGACACATGCACCGCGCGTACCAGGGTGACCAGTTTGGCGATCTCGTCGGCGTCGGTGACGGGGCTGATCCCGTCCAGTGGCTCGGCGGTACCATGGCTGTTGATCATAGCAAGTTCGGCCACGGGCGACGGGTAGCCCATGGACACCCGCGCGGTGAAACGATCGCGCTGCGCTTCCGGCAGCGGATGGGTGCCTTCCATCTCGATCGGGTTCTGGGTGGCTATGACCATGAACGGCGACTCCAGGTGGTAGGTCACACCATCGATGGTGACCTGGTGTTCCTCCATGCATTCCAGGAGCGCCGACTGCGCCTTGGGAGCGGCGCGGTTGATCTCGTCGCCGACGACGATGTTGGCGAACACCGGCCCGGGCCGGAACTCGAAATCCCGGGTGTCCTGGTTGTAGACGCTCACCCCGGTGACGTCGCTGGGCAGCAGGTCCGGGGTGAACTGGATGCGGCGGACACGGGCGTCGATCGAACGCGCGAGGGCCTTGGCGAGCATCGTCTTCCCCACGCCGGGCACATCCTCGATGAGCAGGTGGCCGCCGGCCAGCAGTACGATCAGTGCGGTTCTGACCACTTCGGGCTTGCCGTCTATGACGGACCCGACGGACTGGGCCACTCGCGTCGTGACATCCGCGAGGTGGTGCAGGCCGGTCCCCGGCTCGCGCCACTGCATGACGCCGGGCTCCGTCACCGTCACGTCGGTCTCCGTCCTCAGGTCGGCTGCGTCAGTCGGCAGGGTGGGCCCGGCGGGCCCAGGCACTCCACGAGTGTGACATCCATGCGGCCGATGGCCTTCATGCGTTGAGAATCATCCGGCCACCGATGTCCGGAAAGCGTACTGATTCGTGGCGGCATTCCATCGTAGCTGCCACGACTGTTACTCGCAGGTGTTTTTGCCATGTTTGGCCAAAGGCCACATTGGCTTCGCATTCATGATCCATGCGCATCGGCGCTTGTGGGCTTCGAGGGGTGTGTCCGGAGTGTCGGAGGGCTTCCAGGTGGGGGAGAGTGGGGTACAGTGGCGCGCAGTGGGGGACGGACGCACTCGCAGGCCAACCAGAGCGGGACTGGCTGGCCTTGAACCTCTCGGGTCTGGGCGAGGAGGGCGCCGATGTTCCTCGGTAGCCACACGCCACGACTCGACGACAAAGGCCGGCTCACGCTGCCGGCGAAGTTCCGTGAGGAGCTGGAAGGGGGGCTTGTGATTACCAAGGGGCAGGAGCGATGTCTCTACGTGTTCCCTATGGTTGAGTTCACCCGGATCAGCGAGTCCCTGCGGACGGCTCCCGTTACGGCAAAGGCGCTTCGGGATTACAGCCGTGTCTTCTTTTCCTCGGCATCGGACGACGTTCCCGACCGGCAGGGCCGGATCACCATCCCACCCGGGCTTCGGACCTACGCGGGCCTCACTCGCGACTGCGTGGTGAACGGCGCGAACACCCGGGTGGAGATCTGGGACGCGTCCCGTTGGGACGCCTATCTCGCCGGCCAGGAGGAGAACTTCGCCGCGCTTTCCGAGGAGGTGCTGCCCGGCGTCATCTAGGAGGCCAATGGGCGTGTGATCATGTTTCTTCGCGCGCGGCCTGGCCTCAGGGGGCGCGGTGCTGGACGCACGCGAAGACGGGATACGGGCGTGCGCCGAGGTCTCCCCCCGCTCTTCACCGGACGTCACTTCCCCGGTGTCCGGTGACGCGAGCGGGGCGGGACCTGGGCACATGCCGCGCTTTCGGGGCCAGGTTGCGATGTGTGCAACCTGGGTTCAGGCAGGTCGCTCGTCAGTTGTGTGATTTATATCTTTGTTTTTCGTATCTTCACCTGTCGCGGCTTGGTATTGCCGCGGTTGACCGCCCGCCGCGAGGTTTTCACGAGCAGTTCGAGGAGGTCGAGGTGGACGCCACGCACACCCCGGTTCTCTCCGACCGTGTTGTCGCCCTGTTGGCGCCCGCGCTGGGCGGGCCTGGGGCGGTGGTGATCGATGCCACAGTGGGACTCGCGGGTCATGCGAGCGCGCTGCTCGCCGCATCCCCCGATGTCCGTCTGGTCGGCCTTGACCGTGACCCGCAGGCGCTGGGGCAAAGCCGCGCTCGGCTGGCGGCCGAAGACGACCGGGTCACCTTGGTCCACGCCGTGTACGACCAGCTGCCCGCCGTTCTTGACATGCTCGGCTTGGCCGAGGTGCACGGCGTGCTGTTCGACCTCGGGGTGTCCTCGTTGCAGCTCGACTCCGACGAGCGGGGATTCAGCTATTCCCGCGACGCTCCGCTGGACATGCGGATGGATCCGACCAGGGGCCGCACCGCGGCGGATGTCGTCAACACCTACGGTGTCGACGAACTTGCCCGGGTCCTGCGCGAGTACGGAGAGGAACGGTTCGCCCGCCGGATCGCCTCGGCTGTGGTCGCTGAACGCGCCCGTGAACCGTTCACCTCGTCGGCTCGACTTGTTGACCTTGTTCGTCGGAGTATTCCGGCGGCTACTCGGCGTACCGGTGGAAATCCGGCAAAACGCACGTTCCAGGCGTTGAGGATCGAGGTCAACGGCGAGCTCGAGGCGCTGGCGCGGGCACTGCCCGCGGCTCTCGACGCGCTCGCCGTTGGGGGGAGGCTCGTCGTGCTTGCCTACCATTCGCTGGAGGACCGCATGGTCAAGCGGGCACTGGCGGCCAGGGTACGGCTCGATGCGCCGCCGGGCCTACCGGTGATCCCGCCGGAGGCTGTCCCGACGATGCGGTGGCTCACCCGCGGTGGTGAGCCACCGCCGCCGGATGAGGTGGCGGCCAACCCGCGAGCGGCTGCGGCGAAACTGCGTGCGGTCGAGCGGACGCGCCGTGGCGCGGCATGACCGCCCCCGCCCCTCCGCTGCCGCGCCGGCTGCGAACCCGGACGCGGCCAGCGCCCGACACCGGCCGCGTACCGTCGCGTGCCGCCGCCCGGCCCGCCTCGGCCGCGGCATCCGGCGACACGGCCATCCCGATTCCCTCCCTGGGCGGCCGGACCGGTGCCGCGCCACTCCTTGACCGGCCGTCGCGGCGTTCGTACCCAACGCGGCGGGTATCCCAGCCGTCGCCTCTTGCGGCTTCGCGCCCGCTGCCTCGCGGCCATGCGCCACGCGCACCGTTCGTGATCCTGTTACTGCTGCTCATGGGTGCCGGTCTGATGTGTCTGTTGCTGCTCAACACGGCGCTCGCGCAGAACGCCTTCCTGGTTCACAACCTGCAGAAGTCCTCGGCGGCGCTCTCGGACGAGGAGCAGGCGCTCTCGCTGCGTCTCGACCAGTTGTCCGACCCGGCGAACCTTGCCGCCAGGGCAACCGACCTCGGCATGGTATCTGGTGGCATTCCCGTGTATCTGCCGTCCGGTACCCCGTTGCCACCCGGTGCCCGCGTGATTGATACGGACCCGGTGTCGGGAGCGATCGTTATCGTGGTGTCGAGCGCGCGGCAGCCGGCCACCGCCACGGGGGCGGCCGGAGGCGCCCCGGCCACTGGCAGGCCGGCCGGAAGTGCGCGGTGACCTCTACGCTCAACCGCTCGTCCCGGCGTGGCCGATCGCGGCTGCGACTAGTTTCGGATCTTGGTCGACGGGTCGCGGACGATCAATGGATCGAGGGTGACGAGGCCGGCTTCACCGACGGCTACGCCGATCCCGACGGCCGTTGTTATCCCCGTCCGGATGACGATCGAGATGACGGTGCCGGCTGGGATGACGGTGCCGGCCGGGACGACGCTGCGTCCCGGTACGCCTCCGGTCCCGGCGGCCACCCCGTGGCCGGAGGACGACCCGGAGCACGACGCGGCCGCGGGGACGCGCGCCCCGGTGGCCCCTCTCCCCGCGGTGGCGGCAACCGGGCGCGCACACCGGGCGGCCGGCCGGTGCGGGCC
>NZ_CAKJTM010000068.1:0-25391 GCF_917627345.1 Protofrankia sp. CiP3
CCGGAAAGTTGACAGTCCCGCAGTGCGAGCGGTGCCGGCAGGCTGACGCGCCGGGGCCTGTACCTCGATGACCCAGCGCATCCAGGACTACCTGACCTGGTGGCGAGTTGTCCGTCGCCAGCGCTGAGTTCGCGCGTTTGTGGGCCCAGCAGCGGGTGAAGAGCAAGACGTACGGCGACAAGGTTGTCGACCACCCGCTCGTCGGCCGGTTGGCGCTGCGCTACGAGACGTTGCGGCCGATCGGCGACAGCGGCCAGGCGCTGATTCGTCTACACCCTGCAGACGAGAGCACCGCCGACGCCTGCCGGCTCCTCCTACACGAGAACGAGGCCAGGACCGAGCCTGGGACCGGGGCCGAGTCCGGGACGAGCAGTGCCACGGCCTGGGGCTGGGGATAGCGGTGAGGAAGGTGGCGTCATGGTGGGCGTCAAGGAAACCGCCCACCATGACGCCGGGCGGTTTCCTTGGCGGCGCTTCCGCGTTGTGGGGGCCGACCGGACGCGGCTCGATCGGGTGTCAGGCCGATTCGGCTGGGTGGGTGGCCTCGTAGGTCGGATTGGTGGACCAGCGTTCTTCGATGCGGCCGAAGTACCAGACGGACAGGGCGATGGCCCAGGCGAGGAAGAACAGGCCGACGATGGCGTAGCCGGCGTAGTCAAGGTTGATATTGGCGATCCAGGCGAGTGGTCCGGTTTCGATGGTGAAGCGGTCGGCGAGGACGCCGATGAGTTCGATGGTGCCGATGACGAGGGCGACGATGACGGAGATCGTGGTGATGGTGAGGTTGTAGAAGACCTTGCGGACGGGGCGGGCGAACGCCCAGCCGTAGGCGGCGTTCATGAAGACGCCGTCGATGGTGTCCATGAGGCACATGCCGGCGGCGAAGAGGATCGGCAGGACGAGGATCGAGTAGAAGGGCAGGTTGAACGCTGCCGCGCCGCCGGCGAGGACGAGCAGGCCGACTTCGGTGGCGGTGTCGAAGCCGAGTCCGAACAGGACGCCGATGGGGTAGATGTTCCACGGCTTGGTCACGGTCTTGGTTAGCCCGCCGAGGAAGCGGTTCATGAAGCCGCGCGAATCGAGCTGGCGCTCCAGCTCCTGCTCGTCGTAGCTGCCGCCGCGTATCTCGCGGAAGACCTTCACGATGCCGAGCAGTGCGGCGAGGTTGAGGATCCCGATGATCCACAGGAAGACGCCGGAGACTGACGGGCCGATGACGCCGGTGATGGTGTGCAGTTTGGAGCTGTCGTCCTCGACCGGGCCGACGAGGGACTTGACGCCGATGGAGAGCAGGAACGCCAGGGCGAACACGATGGTCGAGTGACCGAGGGAGAACCAGAACCCGACGGAGAGCGGCCGTCGTTGGCGGCCCTGGCCGGCCGCTTCCTTCGCGATGTTGTCGGCGATGAGCTTGCGGGTGGTGTTGTCGACGGCGGCGATGTGGTCGGCGTCGAAGGCGTGGCGCAGGCCGAAGGTGTAGGCGAGGACGCCAACGCCGGCGGTGAACACGGGGTGGTCGCCGCCGAGCTGGTAGTTGTGCGGCGTCACGAGAGCGAACAGGACGACGAAACCCAGCGTGTGGAGCAGGACGATGAAGGCGGCCATCCCGGCAAGGGAGCGCTTGTCCGCGCCGGTGAGGCTGCCCCGGAACTGCGCCAGCCGCGTCGCCAGGGACGGCCCTGCGGCGCTGGGAGCTGGTTGAGCCACGGGGGTCTCCTCTCAAAGTCATCGGACCGAGGTTCGTGGACCCACCGGCGCTGCCACGGCGCCGACCCGCTGCATGAACGGCGGCGGACGGCGTGTCCCCGGTCCCGGTGGTCACGCCATTCCCCCTGGCAGGCGCGTCGACATTAACCGCAGGATCTGCGCTTTTGCAAGGCTTTCGCAGTAGCATTCATTTTGCCGATGGTGTTGGTGTGTGCACAGCGTGTGCGGGAGACCCGCGGGGACGTGGATGACCTGGAGGGCCTGCGATGGTCATACGAGCGGAAACGCTCGGACGCGGCGATGCGGCAGAGTGGGCGGCCCGGCGCGCACGGGAGACGGGCAAGTCCGTTGGCAAACGATGGACCATCGTCCGCCAACACGTGGTCGAAACACTGGCCGCCGCGGACGGCCACCTGTCCACTGCCCAGATCCACCAACTGGGCTGCGTGGGCCAGGAGGTCTTCGGCGGCGCCCGGCAGTCTCGCTGCGGGCCGCCGCAGGCTAGCCAGCGGAGCGGGCGGACCAGCTGATGGCACGCGCTTCGGGCAGGGCATGGGCGACGGCGGCGATGACGTGGCGGCCGATGGCATCGGCCGCGCGGACGGGCAGGTCGGGGTCGACCCAGCCTTCGATCTCGACGCGCAGGGTCCGGCCGGTCCAGCGGGCGCGTGCGTGGATGTGGCTGACGCCGGGGACGGTGGTGGCGGCAGCCTCGGCGCTGGTGATGACGGCCGGGTCGACGCCGTCGAGCAGGTGGCGGGCGAGATCGGTGGTGACCTCCCAGCCGATGTGGCAGATCAGCAGGGTCACGGCAAGGCCGGCGAGCGGGTCGCCCCAGCGGGCGCCGGCGGCGACTGCGACCAGGCCGGCCAGGGCACCGGCCGACGACAGCGCGTCCAGCCAGGAGTGTTTGGCGTCGCCGATGAGGGTGGCGGACTGGATGCGCCGGCCGACACGCAGCTTGTAGCGGGCGACAAGCTGATTGCCCAGGACGCCGATCGCGGCGGCGGCGATCCCGACGCCGAGGTGGGTGGTGGTGCCATGGCCCAGCAGCTTGCGGACGCTTTCCACGCCGGCGAACAGCGCACTGGCCCAGATGACCGCGGCGACGCCGAGGCCGGCGAGGTCCTCGGCCCGCTCCAGCCCGTAGGGATAGCGCTCGCTGGCGGTGCGCCGCGAGACGCGGAATCCGAGGAACACGACCAGGCTGGTGGACACGTCGGACAGGTTGTGGAACGCGTCCCCGAGGAGCCCCACGGACCCCGTCAGTAGAGCGATGAGCAGCTCGGCGAGGCCTGTTGCGGCGAGACCGACCGCGCTCAGGGCGATAGCCCGGTGCGCTGCGCGCCGCTCGCCCGCGTCGTCGACCTCTGTCAGTCCGACAGGGTCGGCTGCTTGGCGTCCGCTGATCGTGTGCATGCCTCCAGCATCCATCCGGCCGGCCGTGTCCGGCGGCGATCCTCGGGCCGCTGTGTGCCCGACCCGGTGAACAGGACGGGTGCTGAGCCCTCGTACGGGCATTCGAGAGAGGTACGTAGTTGCATAGAATTCGCAGCTGTCCGACCCGGCGCGGGTTGGCTATGGAGGGAGTGGCCGTGAGCCCAGGTGCTGGAGGGCCGGCCGGGTGCCTGCCGGTCGCGATCGAGGTGATGACCGCCTACACCGATTCGGCCGATGACCCCGGTTTCTTCTGGCAAAGCGTGCAGCGGGTGATGGCGGACGGCGCCGGTCGGTCGAACCCGGCGGAGGCGATGGCCGAACTGGTGCTGGGCCTGTCCGCTCTGTGCGGGATCACCCTTGATGACCTGGCCGAACGCTCCGGACCGGAGACCGGGCCGCGGGAGGTGCTGGCGGCGATCCGGCGCGCCTACGTCACCGACCCGGCCACCTGATCTCAGGATCGGCCTGGACGACGCCCGCTGATCCGACGCCCCCTTTCTGATCATCCCTGGCACGGCCGGCAGGGCCCGGTCGCGCCGGTGGCCACCGTTCGCTCATCACCTGGAAGGACTACACATCGTGACGATCTACTCCCTGCCGGATCTGCCCTACGACTACGCCGCCCTGGAACCGGCGATCATCGGGCAGATCCTCGAGCTGCACCACGACAAGCACCACGCCACCTACGTCGCAGGCGCCAACACCACCCTGGAGAAGCTGGCGGACGCGCGTGACAAGGGCGACTTCGGCGCCATCGTCGGGCTGGAGAAGACGCTCGCGTTCAACGTGTCCGGACACATCCTGCACTCGATCTACTGGCAGAACCTCTCCCCGGACGGCGGCGACAAGCCCGACGGCGCGCTGGCCGACGCCATCGACGCCTCCTTCGGCTCGTTCGACGGCTTCCGGGCCCAGCTCACCGCCGCCACCACCACCGTGCAGGGCTCCGGCTGGGGAGTACTCGCCTACGACGCGCTGTCCGACCGGCTGCTGATCGAGCAGGTCTACGACCACCAGGGCAACGTCGGCATCGGCAACACCCCGCTACTCGTCTTCGACGCCTGGGAACACGCCTGGTACCTGCAGTACAAGAACGTCAAGGCCGACTACGTCTCGGCCCTGTGGAACATCGTCAACTGGGCCGACGTGGCGACCCGCTACACGACCGCCCGTCAGGCACGTCAGGTCTGACCGTGAGAGCGGCGGGCGCCCAGGCGAGGCTGATCGCGCCGCCAGTCCGTGATCGGTTGGCCTGTTGCCTTGCGGTACCGGCCCTGCCCCGCCGGTACCGGTGACCGCCGCCACGCCGGGGGGCCCGGCCGGCGGCGGTCCGGGTTCCTTGCGGGCCGACCCGGTTTTCGTCCGGTTCTGGTGCGCCCGGGCGGCGTCGTTGTCGGGGACGGTGGTGACGACCGTCCTGCTGCCGGTGCTGGTCTTCGAGCTGACCGGGTCGGCAGCATGGACGGCGCTCCTGACCGCGTTGGAAGCGGCGCCGTACCTGCTGTTCGGGCTGGTTGCCGGGACGTTCGCCGACCGGGTCGACAGGCGGCGGTTGATGGTCGGGTGCGATCTGGCCAACGCGGCGCTGTTGGCTTCGATCCCGCTGGCCGATGCGGTAGGCGGCGTGACGCTGGCGCACGTCGCCGGGGTGGCTCTGGTGTCGGGCTGCCTGTTCGTGTGGTTCGACGCGGCGAACTTCGGGGCACTGCCCGCGCTCGTCGGCCGGGACCGGCTGGTCGCCGCGACGAGCGCGGTGTGGTCGGCCGAGCAGGTGCTGTCGGTCGCTGGGCCCGCTGCTGCCGGGGTGCTGACCGCGTGGATCGGGCCGGCGGACGCATTGTGGTGGGATGCGGGGAGCTACCTGGCTTCCGCCATGTTGCTGCTGACGATCCGGCGCCCCTTCCAGACCGGCGCGCCGACGGTCGTCGACGGCGGATCGGCCTGGGCGCGGATGGCCCGCGATGCGGCCGAGGGTTTACGGTTCGTGCGCCGCCACCCGCTGGTCCGGGTGACCACACTGGTCGGCTTCGGGGCGACGTTCACCGGCGGGGCGGTTCTCGGCCTGCTGGTCGTCTACGGCGTGCAGGCGCTGGGCCTGCCCCGTGGGGACAGCCGGATCGGGGTCCTGTATGCCGTCGTGGGCATCGGGTCGCTGCTGGCGACGGTCGGGCTGCCGGTGTTGGCGGCCCGGACACGCGCCGGGCTGATCACCGTGCTGGGTCTGGTGGGCACGCTGATCGGTGTAGCTGGTCTGGTGGCCGCACCGACGTTCGCGGTCGGGATCGTGTTCCTGCTGGTGTGGGATGCGGCGCACGTGCTGGTGGTGCTCAACGGGATCACTATCCGGCAGATGGTCACGCCGGACCGGTTGCAGGGCCGGGTGAATGCGGCGGGTCGGATGCTGGCGTGGAGTGGGCAGCCGCTGGGCGCGGTCGTGGGCGGTCTGGTCGCACAGGCCGTCAACGTGCGGATGGCGCTGGCGGTGGCGGCGGTTGGGGTGGCCACGGTACTGGTCGTCGGTGTGCGGTCACCGTTGCTGACGTCGCCGCTGCGCACCGTCGACCGCGGGTCCAGGACCGACAGCGGGCAGGACGGCGGACGGGGTGTCGTAGAGGCAGATGCGTTCCTCGCTGCCGGTCCCGACGGTGCCGACCAGGTGGCGCCGTCGTAGCACGCCGAGCAGCCGGGTGATCGTCGCCCGGGTGGCGCCGGTCGCTGCGGCCAGATGCGTGTGCGTGAGGCGTAGGTCGATGATCCGCCGACCGGCGGCGCCTACCCCGAACTGGTCGGCGAGAACCTCCAAGATCGCCAGCAGGCGCTCGTCGAGGCGGCAGTGGCCGCGGGCCGCGGCCCAGGCGTCCGCGTAGCGGAGCCGTTCGCGGATCGGCTCGGCGAGCCTCCGGTGGACGGCCTCGTCGTACTCGAGCAGGGTCACCACGATGTCGGTGTGGGCGTGCGGGTCGGCAATCCCCGACGGGTCTGGCCGACGGCCACCTGGCCCGGTCCGCAGAAGCCGAGGAGGACCTCCGTGCCGTCGGGGTGCACCGCGGTCAGGGCCACGATCCCGTCCTGAACAACGAGGAGCCCTTCGGGCGCTACGAGCACCCGCTGCCCGCGGGTATACCGCTGCGGCCGGTGGGCACCGGTCGGGACGGTGGACGACGGTGACGGTTCGCCGGCCATGGCGGCCAGTGAGCGCAGCAGCACCGCCTGGGTGATCTCGGCGGGCAGCACCGCGTGGGCTCCCGCCTCGTAGGCGGCGACGGCCGCGTTCGGGTTGTTGTCGAGGTTCCAGGCGATCCAGGGCACACCCGTCTGCCGCGCGAGCGCGGCGACGACCGGCGCCGGTGAGCCGCGCATCGCGGCTACGACCGGTGGCCGGCCGTCGAGCAGCGTGCTGCCGTCGAGCCGCTCGGGCGCGATCAATGTGACGTCGTGCCCGGCCTGCTGGAGCCAGCCCAGCAGTACGGCGGGCGGCGGAGCGGCCACGACGGCGACGTGGGCCACGGAATCTCATCCCTCGTAAGCGGTGCAGACACAGCCGGGCACAGCCGTTCCACACCGCCCCTCGCCCGACCCACCGATATGCAAGATTAATGCAACTACAAACTCTTCGCAGGTCATTCCACCGTTTGACCGTTGTGCTCCGACGGCGTGGCGCACATCTCGCCAGGTGGATTGGCCCGGGTGGACTAGGCGTAGGGAAGGGGCAGCAGGCACCAGCCGTTCGGGCCAGCCGGGCCGAGGCGGCGTCCCCCCAGGTAGGGAAACGCCGCCGGGGCGTTGTCGTACAGGTCCGGGGCGACCACGCGGACGACGTGCCAGCCGCAGGCAGCGACCTCTGACGTGGTCACGTCCACCGAGATCGTGCGCAGCCCGCGGGCCGAGAGGTGCTGGACGGTGGCGGCGACACTGGTCGGCCCCCCGGTGGGGAGGTCGCCCACGGTGAGCTGGGGGCCGCCGGTGAGACGGCCGGTGAGCAGGGTGCGCATGCTCGGGTCGAGGTAGAGCTGCGCGTGGCAGAGCAGGTCGCGCACGTCGCGCCAGTCCGGGCGGTAGGAGCGCCGGTAGTGACGGTCAGCCCGCCACGGTTTGAGCGGGCCGGCCGGTCCGGCACCGAGCCGCAGCGGCGCACTGCCGGGTTCGAGCAGGGCATGGGCGAGCATGTGCAGCTGGGCCGCCTCGGCTGCCGCCTTGAAGACCGCCGCCAGCGGGTCCGGTCGGCATGCGGTGCCGAGCCCCACCAGCTCGGTGTCGGTGTCGTACAGCAGCACGCCGACGACGGACAGGTCCACCGCGGCGGGGAACTGGATGACGTGGGGCTCGAGGTTTCGGTGAGGTCCCTGCAGCAGCCGGTGCAGCCAGCCGGGCAGCTCGACCCGGCGCAGCGGTGCGGGGCGGGTCCACGCGGTGTGGACGGCGTCCCGTTCGACCAGTTCGAGCAGCGCGGCACCCTCGGCGTGGGCGCGGCTGCGTCCGGCGGCCAGTCCGGCGTGCCGCAGCGGGTGCAGGCGGGGCTCACCGGCCGCGCCGGCACTATTCAGGTAGGTCGTGTAGATCAGGGACGCGGGCGCGAGAGTGGGCTGGCCGGTGGTCAGGTCGCGGCCGGGGACCCACCGCACCCGTTGGTCGCGGGTGAACGGCGCGAACGGGAAACCTGGTGTGGCGTACTGCTCGGCGGAGAACAGGGCCAGGTCGTGCGGGTCGAGGGCGGCCTGCCCGGTGCTGGCGAGCTCGGCGTAGCTGGCGCCGGTGAGACGGGCGGGGACGAGCGCGGCGCAGTAGCGTTCGACGGCCTCGCCGAGCGCGGCGTTCGTGGCGGCGGCCCGGTCCCACCAGGCGCAGCCGGCGGCGACCGGGTCGCCCCGGCCGCCGCCGCTGATCGGCCGGGTGTCGGCGAGGGAGGCGATGACCTGCCGCAGTTGCCGGGGTAGGTGAGGGTGCAGCGGCTGCGGCCGCAGCAGGCGGACTATCCCTGTCCGGGCGTCCACAAGAGGGTCTACGAGAGGGTCGTTCGCCTCGGCCGGACGGTCCGCCGCCGGCGGGGTGCCGCCGACGACGACGTGTTCCGGCCTCGCTGTCGCCGCTGCCGGCGCGCCTGCGGGGTCGAGCACCTGGTCGGATGGGGAAGGTTGGCGGGCGGTGGACACGACGTGGGAGTCAGATCGCGGGGATGGGGGCGCGGACGACGTCGGTCGGACGTAGCGGCGCCGCCGCCCAGCCGAGCGCGACCGGCTCGGTGTAGAGCCGGTGCGCGCCCAGGTACGGCAGGGCTGCGGGTGCGTTGGCGCACAGGCCGGGCACCACGACACGGGCGACGTGCACGCCGGCCGTACGCAGGTCGGAGGACGTGAGGTCGATCGCGACGGCCCGCAGGTCCTGGTCGGTGAGCCGCTGGAGGACGTGGGAGTGGCTGCCGGCAGAGATGTCGTCGATGCCGAGGACGCGGGCCGGCCGGCGGAGGCGGTCGACCCGGTCGTGCATCCGCGGGTCCAGGTAGAGCTGGGCGTGCACGGCGAAGTCGACGGCGGCTCGGTAGTCGACCCCGGCCTGGTCGAGGTAGCGCCGGTCGGCGCGGTACGGCAGGAAGCAGCGCCGGTCCTGTCGGCCGGTGGCGACCGCTTTCCAGACCCTGCTGGCGGGGTCGAGCAGGTCGGCGCTGAACAGGGCGAGCTGGCAGGCCTCGGCGAACGCCTTGACCGCCGCCGCGGTCGGGTCCTGCCTGGCCGCGCTGCCAAGGGTCACGATGCCCTGCTCGGGGTCGTGCAGGAGGGCGGCGACGACCGGCAGTCCGAGCCGGGTTGGTATCCAGGCCAGGTGGCAGCGCAGCCGGGTGGTGGCGAGCACGGCGGCGAGCTCTGGCAGGGAGTCGAGGTCGATGCCGGTCGCGGGGGCGTCGGCGCACCACCAGACGCTGACGGCGTCCCGTTCGATGACCTCGGCGAGCGCCGTTTCCTGGGCAATGACCGGGGACGGGCCGGCGGCGATCCCGGGGAAGTACACCCCATGGGTGACGGGCTCCGCGGCTCGACGCCGATCGGGCCGGTCAGCGTGGTCGGGGCCGCCACGTCGATAGTTGATGTTGTGGTGGTAGTTGAGGTAGGCCAGCGACGCCGGTACGGCCACGGTGGCCCCGCTGGTCAGGTCGACACCGTCCACCCAGGCGATCCGCAGGTCGTCGGTGAACGGGACGAAGGGGAACCCGCGGGCCGCGTACTGCCACGGCGCGTACAGCGGCAGGTCGGCCGGGCCGACCAGCTGGGCGCCGCCGTCCCGCAGCTCACCGGCACTGCCACGGCGCAGACCGGGCGGGACGAGGTTGCCGGCGTAGCGTTCGGCTGCCTCGCCGAGCGCGGCGGCCCGGGCGCCGGGCGGGTCGGCGAGGGTCGCTGCCGAGGTCCACGGGTCGACCCAGGGGCCGTGGCAGCCGAGCCCGGCGACGTCGGCGCCGTAGACGACGAGCTGGGCTGGCAGCCAGTCCGGGGTGGGCACGCGCAGCAGCTTCCGCACGATCCCGCATCTGGCGTCGACCAGCAGGTCGACACCTGCTGGCTGCAGCGTGCTCACAGCGGACCACCGGGGCCGCGGTCCTCGCCCTCGTCGGGGTCCATCCACAGGTCGTCGGGCAGGGCGACGCGGGTGGGGGTGTCCGGTCCGAACAGGACACGCTGGTGCGCGACCTGTCCGACGACGGCGGTGTGCCGATCGCCGCCGGTGTTGAAGGTGCGCGCGTGTTCGGGGAAGTCCGCCGAGCCAACCTCCAACCGCAGCCGGTGACCGGCGGGGATGACCAGTGCCGTCGGCGAGAGCGGGATGTGCACCCGCTGCGGCCGACCGGGCAGCGGCGGTGGTCCACCTGCCCGGGCCGCAGCGGCGTGGGCGTCGACGATGCCGTCCGAGAACGGGATGCGCCGGCCGTCAGGGAACACCTCGTAGAGCCGGGCCGCCCAGTCGGTCGCGGGCGCGTCGGTGCAGGCGTACAGGGTGACCTGCGGGCTGCCGATGATGTGCAAAGGCCGCGCCAGTGCGGCGGTGGTGTAGCCGGCGACATCGACCCGACGGGCCAGATCGTCGCGATGCGCCGGCACGTGATGTGACGGTGTCGGGTCGACCGGGTCGTAGGCGAACTCGTCTGTACCGCCGACGGTGGCTGGCTGCCCGTGCAACCGGCCGTCGGGACCGGCGTACAGCACCCGCCGCCGCGGTTCGACCGGTTCGACCGGCTCGACCGGCTCGACCGGCTCGACCGGCTCGACCGGCTCGACCGGCTCGACCGGCTCGACCGGCTGGCCGTGAGTGTCGTCGGGGGCGGCGAGATCGACCCACCGGTTGTCGCCCATCAGGAAGATCCGCACCGGCTCGTCGACCCGGGCCTGCGGTGCCGGCGGTGATCCGGCGGCCTCGGTGAGCACCCAGCCCAGCCACCGCACCTGAGCCCGCCCCAGCGCGAACCGGGAAGCCGGGCCGAAGTCTCGGTCACCGAGCTGGTAGGGCACGTCGAACCGCAGGTCGTGCGCCCATGGGCCGATGATCAACCCGCGGTCCGGGCGCGGGTGTACGTCCCGGCCCGCCAGCCGCCACTGCTGCAAAGTCTGCCCGATGAACCCGTCGTGCCAGCCGCCGACGTGCAGGACGGGCACGGCGACTGCGGCCAGTTCCTCGTCGCGTATCGCGGCGGTCTCCTCCTCGCCGGCCGGCTGCTCGGCGGCGGCCAGCACCGCCGGCCAGCTCGGGAGGTCCACTCTGAGCCGGCCCGGCAGGTCGCCGACGGGCAGGTGGTGCAGCGCCGCCCGATCGGCTCTCAGGGCCGCAGCGAAGGCACCGGGCCGGCTGACGGAGGCGTCCCCGTGGGTGACCCACCAGCCGGCGGCGCTGGCCAGGTGCAGGATGCCGCCGGCGTCGACATGGACGGCCCGCAGGCCCATCGCCGGCACCATGCTGATCACGGCAGCGATCGCCTGGTGCGCGCTGATCGCCGCGCACCAAGCCGTGAACGCGGCGTAGGAGCCGCCGGCGACGATGACCCGGCCGTCGCACCAGGGCTGGTCGGCGACCCAGCCGACGACCGCGGGGCTGTCGCCGCGTTCGCTGCGGTAGGGCTGCCATGCGCCCTCGGAGTCGTAGCGACCGCGGACGTCGCTGGCCACGAACGCGAAGCCGTGCCGGGCCCAGCCGGCGCCTTCGGCGCGGTGCTGGTAGCGGCCGTACGGGGTGCGCAGCAGCACCGCGGGCGCGGGTCGCCCACCCGCCGGCAGGCAGACATCCGCCGCGAGCCGGGTGCCGTCGGGAAGGCGGCACACCTGATGCAGCACGGATGGTGCGCCGGCCGCCGCTACGGCAACGTAGCCGGTCACGACGCGCGCAACGGGGCGGCGGGCGGCTGCTCGCCCGCGGTGAGGATCTCGTGGGGCAGCGGGAGGACCGGATGCCGGCGCAGCTCGAAGGTGGTCGGGTCGAGTTCGAGCTGCCAGCGGTCGTGCGGTGCGGGGTGCCCGGCCAGGATCGCCAGGACGTCCGCGGCGAGCAGACCGGCGGCGACCGCGGCGAGGGCGGGCGCAACCGGTGGCGGCGGGAGGCCGGGAGCCTCCTCAAGGTGGCGCCAGTAGGCCTCCAGCTCGTCGGGCCTGGTGGAGGCCGCGAGCCTGCGGGCACGGGTGTCGCCGTAGCCGCCGGGTCGGCCCGGAGCTGCCGGTGGGCCGAGGAACAGCCGGTGACCCTCCCAGTAGCAGCAGTGCCACGCCACCCCGCGGGCCGTACACCGGCGGGTCTGCCGTTGCCAGCGGCGGTCGGGCAGCCAGCCGGCACAGGCCACCACCATCGCGGCCCCCGGGCCGTCCGCGTCGGGAACGATCGCCTGGCCGGCGCGGGTGAGCACGTCCGTCAGCAGGTCGGCGACCAGGGTATCGCCGTCGACGGCGACCGCTGCCCGCGCGCGTCGACCCGCGTCTGCGACCCGCGTTGGCGGCGCCGATAGCGTCGGCGCGAGCAGGCCGGCGGCGTCCAATGCGTCGAGGGCCTCGCCGAGGGCTGTCGTGGCCGGGTTGCCAGCGAGCACCCGATCCGCGTCCTGCCCGCTGGTGACCAGCTCGGCCAGGGCGCGGCCATCCTCGGCGGAGAGCCGCAACCGTTGCAGGCTGCCGTCGGGCAGGGCAAGCCGCCACTGGCCGTCCGGGCCCTGGTAGATGTGGCAGCCGTCGCGCAAGCGCGCCAAGCCTCGGTGTGCGCTCCAGTTCCGGCCCTGCAAGGGTGACCGGCCTCTCATGGACTCGTGTCAGCCCGCGCGGCGGCACCCCCCGGCTGGATGGATGCCGGCCGCGCGGGCGACGGGGCGGGGCCTACTCCTGGTCGTCGCCGGCCTCGGTCGCTTCGGTGTCGTCCCACGCGAAGGGGCTCTGGACCAGAGCGGTCGGGTTGTGCGGCGCAGGGAAGATCTCCTCGTCGTCCAACGACTCGAACAGCGGCTCGTTCGTCATCGGGCTCTCCTCGAACACGGTTGGGGCGCCGCGGGGAACGGCACCGGATCACAGGCACCGTCGACGGTAGGTCGCGCCCGCCGGCCCGCACCGTCTTCCCGCGCACCAGGGCACAGTGCGAACCGACACCATCGCCTGGTGTCGATGGACACCGCCGTATCCCCGGCGCGCACCTACTCTCACGACGGCATGCATCCGCCTGTTCCGGCCGACCCGGCCCACCCCGCCGATCTCCTGCCGGCCGCAGCGCCCTGGCCCGACCCTGACAGTGCGGCAGGTGGCGATCCGACGAATGATCCTTGGGAACGGTGTTGGCAGCCGGGCCGGATCGGGGATCCGGCCGACTGGGACGTGGCGGCGGCGTTCCACCCCGGCGTCACGGTGACGGCGGCCGGCACCGCCGCGGAACTGCGGCTCCCGACCGGCCGCCGGTTCCCGCTCGCTGCCGACCCGGACGTCCGCCACGCATTCGGCCTGCTCTCCGACGGCTGGCGCAGCGAGGATGAGCTGGTTCTGGCGATGCAGGGCGGGCCGAGAGACTCCGGGATGACGAAGGGCCAGGCATCATTGCGGGCGGCGCTGCGTCGGCTCGGCGCGGCGGGGGTGCTGCGTCATGCGCTGCGCGTCGACGGCCGCGTCCTCGCGGTCGCCGAACCGATGACCCGGGCCGTGTTGGCCCGGGTCACGCCCGTCCGCGACAGCACGGCCCGGCTGTCCCGCTTCGCCTGGTGCCGTCGGGACGGCGAGCGGATGGTGCTCGAATCCCCGCGCAGCCCGATCCGCATCCACCTGGTCGATCCCGTCGCCGCCGCGGTACTCGTCGGGCTGTCCACGGCTGCCGTCGACCAGCGCCAGCCAACCGTCCACCCCGACGGCTGCTGGGACCGCGTGCTGGTCGGGGTGACCGGACTGCTCGCTGCCGCCGGCATGCTCACCTATGCCGACACGGAGGAGGCCGACCCGGTGCTGGCTCAACGGGAGTTCCACGACCTGCTGTTTCACACCCGCAGCCGGCTGGGCCGCCACGATGCCTCGCTCGGCGGGACCTACCGGTTCCGCGGCCGGATCGCACCCGCGCCCGCCGTCGCGCCCCGCCGGCACGACCGGCCGGCGCTCGTCCTGCCTCGTCCCGATCCCGGTGCGCTCGGTTGGGGCCGGCCGCTCGGCGCGGTGCTGGAAGCCCGCCGCTCCGTCCGGGACCACGGCGAACCCTCGATCGGCAGCACCGAACTCGGCCACTTCCTGTATCGGGTCGCCCGGGTCCGCCGCATGATCGAGCCAGATCCGGCGGCGGGAGTGCACTACCCGGCCAGTGACCGGCCCTACCCCAGCGGCGGGGCCGGGTACGACCTGGAGATCTATCCCCTGGTGACCCGCTGCGCAGGCGTGGGCCCTGGCCTGTACCACTACGACCCGGACGGCCACTGTCTCGAACCGATCGAGGCCCGACCCGCGGATCTCGACGCCGTGACGACGGGCGCACGCCTGGCCGCCGGGATGGCTGGCATGCCCCAGGTGGTGCTGGTCCTGACCTCCCGCTTCGCCCGCCTGTCCTGGAAGTACGAGGGCATCGCCTACGCGACGACGTTGAAGAACGTCGGCGTCCTGTTCCAGACGATGTACCTGGTCGCGACCGACATGGACCTCGCGCCGTGCGCACCCGGCACCGGCAACAGCGACCTGTTCGCGGCGATGGTCGGCGCCGACCCGGCGGCGGAGGCCTCCGTCGGCGAATTCCTGCTCGGCAGCCAGCCTCTGACCAGCCGGAACATCTCTGCAAAGGCTGAGTAGTTGCGACCTCTTTGCGATAAGCTCGCTGTCGATCTCCGGCTCGCCGGTGCCGGGATGGAGGGGGCGGCATGGCGTACGGACTCGGCACGCTCGCGGCGAAGGTCCGCCGACCAGCGCTGATCGGGGCCGCGGCGGCGCTCGCCGCAGGCACGATCGCGTTGACCGGCTGCGGTGGCGACACGACCACCGCGACGGCAGGCCCGTCGGCGGATACCGGTGGCGCCGTCACCGTCCAGAACTGCGGCCGAACGCTCACCATCGCCAAGCCACCGACGCGGGCGATCGGCTTCTACCAGACGACCACCGAAATGATGATCGCCCTGGGACTGGCCGACCGGATGGTCGGCCGGGAGGGCTTCGCCGAGTCCCCGCTGCTGCCCGAGCAGGAAGCGGCCTTCCGGAAGATCCCCGAGCTTGCCCCCGGCCCGTACCCACCCACCAAGGAGCGGCTGCTCGCGGCCCGGCCCGACTTCGTCTTCGTCGCCGACCCGAGCTACGAGTTCGACCCCAGCCAGGGACTCGCCTCCCGGGAGCAGATCGAGGCGTCCGGCGCCGCGGTCTACGTGATGACCGCCCGGTGCAAGGCCGGCCAGCAGGCAAGGATCGCCGACACGTACACGGACATCCTCAACATCGGCAAGATCTTCGGCCGGGACACGCAGGCCCAACAACTCGTCGCGGCGATGAAGGCGCGGATCGGCGCCGTCACCGCCAAGGTCGCGGGGCGTGCGCCCGTCCGGATCATGATCTACCAGGGTGGGACCGGACCACTCAACGTCACCGCCCGGGGCTACTCCGACCTGCCCGACCTGGCTGGCGGGGACAACGTGTTCAGTGATCCCGCGAAGGTCGACACGACCGTCAGCGCGGAGCAGGTCGTCCAACGCAACCCCGAGGTGTTCGTCACCAACGACTACCAGCCCGGCCCGACCGCCCAGGAGAAAGCCGACTACCTGCTCCGGACATTCCCCACCACTGCTGCTGCGCGCGACTGGCGGGTGGTGTCCGTGCAGAACATCGAGCTCAGCCCCGGCATCCGGAACATCACCGCGGTGGAGAAGCTGGCCCAGGCGTTCTTCCCGCGCGCCTCCTGACCCCGCGCCGTGCCCGGTAGCGCCGAAACCAGCCCTCGCCGCGCCGACGCACCCCCGCTCGGCGTCGCGTCTCCCGGCACCGTGTCTCCCGATGCCGCGGTCGGGCAGCCCGCTCGCCCGGCCCGGACGGGTGCACGGTGGCGCAGCCGCGTGACCGTCGGCGTGACACCGCTTCTGCTGGCCGCCTCCATCGTGATCGCCGTGTCGGTGGGGTCCGTCGGAGTAGCGCCGTCGGCGACGCTGCGGATCATCTGGTTCCACCTGGTCCCAGGCGTCCGCCTACCCACCGACCTGACCGGCGCGGACCAGATCATCTGGACGTTCCGGCTCCCGCGGGTGCTGCTCGCCGCGGTCGTGGGCGCCGGGCTGTCCGTGGTCGGCGCCACCCTGCAGGCAGTGGTCCGCAACCCGCTGGCCGACCCCTTCGTGCTGGGCGTCTCGTCCGGCGCCGGGTTCGCCGCCGTCATCGTCCTCGTCGCCGGTGCGGCCGGCACCACCAGCCTGTCGGCTGCGGCGTTCACCGGATCGTTGGCCGCGCTCGCGGCGGTGTGGCTGCTGGCCCGCCAGGACGGCCAGTTCTCCCCGACCCGGCTGGTGCTGGCCGGCGTCGCGCTGTCCTACCTGTTCTTCGCCGGCACCAGCTTCCTGATCTTCCAGTCGGGGTCGGCCCGGGCTGCGCAGACCGCCCTGTTCTGGCTGTTGGGCAGCCTCGGCGGCGCGACCTGGTCCCAGCTCGGCCTACCCACACTCGCGATCGTCGCCGGGACCGGCTGGCTCACCCTGCGAGCACGACCGCTCAACGCGCTGCTCGTCGGGGACGACACCGCCGCGGCGCTCGGCGTCGACGTCCCCCGGCTACGCGCCGAACTCCTGATCATCACCTCGCTGTTGACCGGAGTCGCGGTCGCGGTCAGCGGCGGGATCGGGTTCGTCGGCCTCGTCGTCCCGCACATCGCCCGGCTGCTCGTCGGCGCGGATCACCGGCGGCTGCTGCCACTCGCCGCGGCTGGCGGGGCGCTGTTCCTCGTCTGGTCCGACCTGCTCACCCGGATCGTCGTCGCCCCCGAGGAACTGCCACTCAGCGTCATCACAGCCGCCGTCGGCGCTCCGCTGTTCCTGCACCTGCTGCGCCGCCGGCCCGCAGTGGCAGGCGGCCGATGAGGCTGCGCATCGACGGCTTGGCCGTCGTTCTCGCCGGCCACCGCGCCGTCGACGGAGTCGACCTGCACGTCGAGGCCGGTGAGCTGGTCGGCATCGTCGGCCCGAACGGCAGCGGCAAGTCCACCCTGCTGCGCGCCGTCTATCGAGCCGTCCGGCCCACCGCGGGCGCCGTCTGGATCGGCGGCGATGACGTGTGGGCGCTGCCGCCCCGCGCGAGCGCCCGCCGCACCGCCGTGGTCCCCCAGGAGCAGGCCAGCGACTTCGGCTTCACCGTCGAGGAGATCGTCACCATGGGCCGCGGCCCCCACAAGGGACTCCTCGACCGCGACACCACAACGGACCTGGCCATTGTCCGGGACGCGCTGGCCCGGGTCGGTATGGCCAGGGCAGGTGGCAGGGCCTTCGCCAGCCTGTCCGGCGGCGAGAAGCAGCGCGTCCTCATCGCCCGAGCGCTCGCCCAGCAGACGCCGGTGCTGCTGCTGGACGAACCGACCAACCACCTCGACATCCGCTACCAACTGGAGGTGCTGCACCTCGTCGCCGGGCTCGGCCCGGCGACACTGGCCGCGTTGCACGACCTCAACCTTGCCGCCGCCTTCTGCCACCGGCTCTACCTGCTGCACGACGGTCGCATCGTCGCCACCGGCACCCCCGAGCAGGTCCTCACCCCAACCCTGATAGCCGAGGTGTTCGGCGTCCATGCCGTCCCAGGTATCCATCCGACCACCGGACGGCTCCAGCTCTCCTTCGCCCTCCCGACCACCACCGCCGAGGCACCCACCACCGCCGACGCCGGCCACCTCCCGCGGCAAGGAACACCGACGACCACCCGCGCGCGAAAGGACCTCGACCCGCCGTGATGCTGCACCGACGGCTGATCGCCCTGACCGGAACGATCCGCGGCCACCTCGCCCTCACCACCTCGGCGAGCCTCGCCGCCACCGCGACCCACATCGCCCAGGCGATGCTGATCGCCGCGATCCTCAGCCGGGTGACCGGTGGCGCCCGGCTGGCCGAACTCGCCCTGCCGCTGGGCGTCCTCGGTGGTCTGGTCACCCTGCGCGCGGCGCTGGTCTGGCTCCGGGAGATTTCCCAGCAGGCGACGGCCGCCACGGTCAAGGAACGCATCCGGCTGCGCCTCGCGGCGAGGCTTCTCGAACTCGGCCCTGGCTACCTGCTGCGCACCCGCAGCGGCGCGACCATGTCCAGCCTCGTCGACGGGGTCGAAGGCCTGGAGGCCTACTACGCCCGCTACCTTCCGCAGCTGATCACCGCGCTGGTAGGGCCGCTGGCGATCCTGATCGTCATCAGCCGGATCGACCCGCTCGCGACCGCTCTCATGGCGGTCTGCGTGGCAACGGTCGCCGTGGGCCCGCGCCTGTTCGACCGGCTCCTTGGCAAACGCGGCCGAAGCCACTGGCACGCCTACACCCGGCTCGGTGCCGACTACCTTGACGCGATGCGCGGCATGACGATCCTCAAGGCGTTCAACGCCGCCGGCCGACGTCGTAGCCAGTTGCAGCGCCGCTCCCACCTGCTCTACCGCGCGACGATGGCCCAGATGGCTGTCTCGCTGATCGACACCGCCATCACCACCACCGGCATCGGAGCGGGCGTCGCCGTGGCCACCGTCGTCGGCTCGCTGCACCGCGCCGACGGCACGATCAGCACCACCGGCCTGTTCACCCTGCTGCTGCTCGCCCGCGAATGCTTCCGGCCCTTCGGGCAGCTGTCCGCCTACTGGCACGCCGGCTACCTCGGCATTTCCGCGGTCGCGGACATCGACCGGCTGCTGAGGGCCGAAGCCGGCGTCGTCGAAGCTCCGGACGCGGTTGCCGCACTGCCCGCCGCCGCACTGCTGCGGCGCACCGCGCTACCCGCCGTCGCCTTCCACCACGTCGGCTTCACCTACGACGCCCGCACCACTCCCGCCCTCGACGGGCTGTCGCTGCATATCCACCCAGGCGAGACCGTCGCGCTGGTCGGCCCGTCCGGCTCCGGGAAAACCACCGCCGTCGCCCTGCTGCTGCGCTTCTTCGACCCCACCAGCGGCCGGATAACCCTCGGCGGGGTCGACATCCGTACCCTCACCCTGGCGTCGCTGCGCGCCTCGGTCGCCGTCGTCTGGCAGGACACCTACCTCTTCCACGGCACCATCGCCGACAACTTGCGCCTCGCCCGCCCCGGCGCCCCCGACACCGACCTGATCCGCGCGGCCCGGACCGCCGCGGCGCACGACTTCATCACCGCGCTCCCCGACGGCTACGACACCCGCGTCGGCGAACGAGGGCTCACCCTCTCCGGCGGCCAGCGTCAACGGGTCGCCCTCGCCCGCGCGCTCCTCGCGGACGCCCCCGTCCTGGTCCTCGACGAAGCCACCTCCCACGTCGACCCCGCCAGCGAAGCCGCGATCCAGGACGCGCTCACCGACATCACCCGCGACCGCAGCACCCTCGTGATCGCCCACCGGCTGTCCACCATCCAGCACGCCGACCGGATCGTCGTCCTCGACAACGGCACAGTCGACGCGACCGGCAGCCACCACGACCTGCTCCGGGACGACGGCCTCTACGCCCGGCTCACCGCCCGGCAGACGGTCGCGCCATGACCACCACCCGGGCCGCCGAAGCCTCAGCCGGCACGGCCCAACCCGTACCCCTGCGCCGTCTCATCCCCCTGTTCGGGCCGTATCACCGCCTGTTCGTCGCGACCGTCGCCGCCGGCCTGGCCAGCCACGGCCTCGGCGTCGCCGCGGCGGCGCTGGCAGCCTGGCTCGTCGGTGCCGCCGCCAGCGGGCACACCGCCTCGTCGCTGACGCCGAGCATCCTGGCGCTGGCCTGCTGCGTCGCCGGGCACGGTCTCGCCCGATGGGCCGAAATGTGGGTCGCCCACGACTACTCCTACCGGATCATTGCCGACCTCCGCGTCCGCCTCTACGACGCACTCGAACGGACCGCGCCGGCTCAACTCCTGGAGCAACGCAGCGGCGACCTCGCCGCCACCGTCATCGGCGACGTCGAGACCCTCGAATGGTTCTACGCCCACACCATCGCCGCCTACGTCGTCGCCGTCGCAGTCCCCGCGACCACGCTCGGCGTGCTGGCAACCATCGCTCCCGTCCTTGCCCTGCTCCTCCTCGGCCCGCTGCTGGCGCTGGCCAGCGTCCCCTTCTGGCTCGCCGCCCGGGCGGTGCGCCAAGGCGCGCGGCTACGCACGCACCTCGGCGCACTGCACGCCGACGTCATCGACGGTGTGCATGGCCTGCGGGAACTCGTCAGCCTCGGCCGCGGCAACGACCACCTCACCCGGCTACGCACCGCCACCCGCACGTTCGCCCGCCACCAGCGGTCCCACAGCGTCCGCCTCGGCGCCGAACACGCCGCCGCCGACCTCCTCACCGCCGTCGCGACCCTCACCGTCCTGCTCGGCGCGGCAGGCCTCGCCGCCTCCGGACAGCTCGACCTCGCCGATCTTCCGCTTGCGGTCGTGCTCGCCGCAGCCAGCACCAGCCCGATCCTCGAGGTCACCCCCACCGCCGGCCAACTCGGTCAGATCCGCGCCAGCGCCACCCGCATCTTTACCCTGCTGGACCACCCGCCGCAGGTCACCGACCACGCATCCGAACCTCCGGCCGGCATACCACCGGCCCGGCTGACCTTCGAGAACGTGACCTTTCGCTACCACGTAGAAGGGCCGGACGTTCTGACAGGGGTGTCCTTCACCGTCGAACCGGGCGAGACGGCCGCCCTCGTCGGACCGTCCGGCGCAGGAAAGACCACCTGCACCAACCTGCTCCTACGCTTCTGGGACCCAACCAGCGGCCGGATCACCCTCGGCGGCCACGACCTACGCGCCTACCCACAAGACGCACTACGGTCCCGAATCGCCTATGTACCCCAGGACGGCCACCTGTTCACCGCCACCATCGCGGAGAACCTCCGCATTGGACGCCCCGACGCCACCCAGGCCGACCTCATCGATGCCGCCCGCCAAGCCCGCGCCCACGACTTCATCACGGCCCTCCCGAACGGCTACCAGACCCGGCTCGGAGAACACGGAGCAACCCTCTCCGGCGGACAGCGCCAACGCATCGCCATCGCCCGCGCCCTGCTCACCGGCGCCGACATCCTCGTCATGGACGAAGCCGTCGCCAACCTCGACACCGACAACGAACACCTCATCGCCGAGGCACTGCGTGCCGCCCGCCGCGGACGCACCTGCATGATCATCGCCCACCGGCCGTCGACAATCCGAACCGCAGACCGGATCATCGTGCTCGCCAACGGCCGGATCGCCGAGACCGGCACCCACAGCGAACTCGTCCATTGCGGTGGCGCTTACGCCACGCTCATCAACCCGGAAAGTCCCTCCGGCGACCCGTCGGACCGGCCAGCGGCCCGCCAGGCAGGAAGGCTCCCTGGTTGATGAGCGCCACCTTCGACACACCGAAGCCGGCGCGCGGCCCGCGCAGGGCCGTAGACGCAAGCGCATCCCGCGCCGTTCGTCGGCGCCCAGATACTTCCCGTCCGACGACAGCCCGAAGACGTCGTTCAGCGATCTGCGGCTATCCACGGCTATCCACAACCTGTCTGCGCAGACCAGGGAGAAGATACTCACGATGATATTTTCAGTGCAAGCACATATCAGAGTTCGCCTGGGGAAGGCGGTCCCCGCAATTCCTGTGCCTCGGCGATGAACGGACCAGGGATCTCCTACCAAGAGCAGGACGGATCTGGCACGCGCGGCTGGACCAGGCAGCTCGCCGATCTGTACGGTGTGGCGTTCGCCGGTCCGCCATGGCGGGAGACCCACGCGGACGTCCTCCGTTTCCTGCGCCGATTCGCCTGGCAGAGCACGGTTCCGACGTTCCGCTGCATACTGGCCGTGGCCGACGACGAACTGCTGGGCGCCTGCTACGGCTACAGTCTCACCGGGCCTTTCCCACCGGATGAGCCTTTCTACCAGCAGCTGCTGACCCAGATCGACGCCGGTCTCATCGATCGGCATCTACGCGGCACGTACGAGATCGCCGAGCTGATGGTCCACCCCGACGCACAACGCCATGGAGTAGGAACCACGCTGCTGACGGATATGCTTACGAACTGCCGGCAGGCATGGCTGTGCGTACATCGGGACAGCCACGCGAGGCGCCTCTACGAACGAGCCGGCTTCCGCCATCTCGCCCCACTGACGGCGGCTAGAAACCAGCCACTCGACCTCATGACATGGACCGCAGCCACCTAAAGGGCATCTTGTGGACACAGCAGGGTCATCAACTTGCGGGCGGTGTCGTCGATCGCGGCGATGTGGCCGGCGTCGCGGGCGTGGCGCAGGCCGAGGGTATCGGCAGGTGACACCAAGGTCGATGCCGAACACCCGGCTGCCGAACCGACAACGGTACGAGGCGATCATCGCAACCGTCTATCCACACTGATTGCTACGGAATCGAGCCGCTACGAACCCAGGCGAAGAACCCGGGGAACTGGGCTGCGGCGCGCCCCCTCTTGGAGTGGAATATCCGTACATCGGAAGCGCAGAGCCAACATCAGAATAGACCGCTGCCGTTCAGGCCGATCAGGGCGACGAACTCGCCCGGTTCGGCGGCCAGGTTGACGTCGCTGACGATCGGACTTCCGTCGATCTCGGCCGACACTCCGGCCAGCGCGAGCCGCATCAGGTGCTCCGTCCCGCTCGGCGGCGCAGCAGCCACAGGAAGAACGGCACGCCGAGCGCCGTGGTGAAGATCCCAACGGGCAGTTCGTTCGGCCGCTCCACCGTCCGAGTCGCAAGGTCGACGACGACCAGGTGTTGGACGACGGTCTACCCACTCAGGCCCGCTACACGAACGAACCCCGCAGATCGATCACAACCCGATACGCGCCCTAACGCGAAAACCCGCTACGGAGCCCCGCCCGGTGACCTGCCCCTTCCGGGGGCCCTGCCGTTCAGACACTGGTCGGGGTGAAGCGCGGGCGGCGCGGGGGCCGGCGGGGGTCTGGCACCGGCTCGACGGCGAGGGTGCCGTCGGGGGCGATGTGGCTGAACATCTGCTCGATCACGCCGACGATGTGTGGGTCCTCGACGTGGTAGAGCTGGCGGCGCCCGTCGCGGCGGGCGGTGACGATCCCGGCCGCGCGCAGCTTGGCCAGCTGCTGGCTGGCGGCGGGGACGTTCGCGCCGGTGAGCTCGGCGAGGGTGGTCACGTCGTACTCGCCGGAGGCGAGCAGCCAGACGAGATGCAGCCGACCCGGCACGGAGAGCATGTCGAACGACGCCGCGGCGGCGTCCAGCTGGGCGGCGGTGACGTGGCGCGATGCGGGAGTGGGTGCCGTCTGGTGTGTCTGCGTCATCGTCTCCCACTCTCCCCCCAATCTGGGGTTTGCGCAACTCGTTGAGTATCGCTACGCTGAGGCCGCCTGCGGGGCGCCAGGCCGGCACGCCTGGTGAACGTGACCGACCGAGCAGAGGAGGTGAGCGCGGTGAGCGCGGATGCCCATAGTCCCTGCGCCGACCGTCCCTGCTCGCCCGCCGAGATTGCCGTGCCCTGCGCCGTCACGCCCTGACATCCGCCTCGGGCGCGGCGGTCCGCCCGCCCCTGGAGGTTCCCGATGTCGATGGCGCCGCCGTTCACCGCCCAGGGCGCGACGCTGCGGTCGCGGACCCACCTGGTGGCCGACGCGGTGGTGCTTGTCGCGGTCGCGGTGCTGTTCTGGCTGCTCATCCGCCTGTCGCACGGTGTGAACGCGCCGTTCAACCGCGGAACGGCCGCGTCGTCGGTGTCGACCGATCCGTCGCATCTGCCGTACTATGCGGCCCGGTCGCTGCTGCGGATGTTCGCCGCACTCGCGGTCTCGACGGCATTCACGCTCGTCTACGCGACCGCCGCCGCGCGGCTGCGCCGGGCGGAGAAGCTGCTGCTGCCGGTCCTGGACGTGCTGCAGTCAGTGCCGGTGCTGGCCTTCTTGTCGGTGACGTTGTCGGTGTGGCTGACGCTGTTCCCGCACACCATGCTGGGTGTCGAGTGCGCGTGCGCCTTCGCGATCTTCACCAGCCAGGCGTGGAACATGACCTTCGCGTTCTACCAGTCGCTGACGACGCAGCCGCGGGAGCTGGATGAGGCGGCGCGGCTGCTGCGGCTGACTCGTTGGCAGCGGTTCTGGACGCTGGACGTGCCGAACGGGATGATCCCGCTGGTCTGGAACGGGATGATGAGCTTCGGGGGCGGCTGGTTCTTCCTGGTCGCGTCCGAGGTCATCTCGGTGAACAACCACACCTACGCGCTGCCTGGCATCGGTTCCTACGTCGCCGCCGTGACCGAGCACAAGCAGGTCGGGCGGCTGCTGCTGGCCATCGGCGTGATGATCGTGATGGTGGTCGGAGTCAACGTCGTCTTCTGGCGGCCCCTGACCGCCTGGGCGGAACGCTTCCGCGCCGAGGACACCGCCGCCGCCGAGGTGCAGCGCAGCGTGACGCTGAACCTGCTGCGCCGTTCCAGCCTGCCAGCGCTCGTCGGGAATGGGCTGCGCCCCGCCGCCCGGGTGCTCGACCGGGTCACCCGGCCCTTCGGGCTCGCGGACTACCCACTGCAGGTCCATCCGTACCGGCGCCGCGCCGGGGACGTCGTCTTCGCCGCGGTGGTGCTCGGGCTCATCGGCTGGGGCGTGTCGAGGATGCTGGTCTACGTCGGCCATGGCACCGGGCTCGGGGAGTTCGGGCACGCCTTCCTGCTCGGCCTGGCGACCTTTGCGCGGGTGCTCGTCCTCATCGTGATCGGCTCCGCGGTGTGGGTACCGATCGGCGTGTGGATCGGGATGAACCCGAAGGTGACCCGCTACGCGCAGCCGGTCGTGCAGGTCCTCGCGTCCTTTCCCGCCAACTTCCTGTTCCCGTTCGTCACCCTCGTCCTCATCCACACCGGGATCAGCCTGAACATCGGCGGCATCGTGCCGATGAGCCTGGGCGCCCAGTGGTACATCCTGTTCAACGTCATCGTCGGCGCCTCGGCGATCCCCAGCGACCTGCGCGAGGCCGCGACCAGCCTTCGGATGGACCGCCTGCTGCGGTGGCGCACCCTGATCGGGCCGGCGATCTTCTCCGCTTGGGTCACTGGCGGCATCACCGCCGCCGGCGGCGCCTGGAACGCCTCGATCGTCGCCGAGGTCGTCTCGTACGGACCCCACACCCTGACCGCCACCGGCCTGGGCGCCTACATCTCCCAGTCCACCGCCCAGGGCAACTTCGCCCGCACCCTGGTCGGCGTCATCGTCATGAGCGTCTATGTCGTCGGGCTCAACCGGCTGTTCTGGCGCCGTCTCTACCGCTACGCCGAAACCCGCTACTCCCTCACCTGACCCCTACGGATACCACCAGCGACCGGCCAAGACTCGAAGCATCGATCTGACTGAGGAGGTGCCGTGACGGCCACCTACCCGTTGCACACGACCGCGACCGGACAGCAGACCGCGATCGTCGACGTCGACCACGTGTCCAAGTCCTTCCCCTCGGCCGACGGCACCACCCTGCCTGGGACCAGGGCAAGGAGATGGCCCGGCACGCCGATTTCACCGTGAGAACCGGCATGCCAGTCTATTTTTGCGATCCGCATTCGCCGTGGCAGCGGGGTTCGAACGAGAACACCAACGGCCTTCTTCGGCAGTATTTCCCGAAGGGCACGGACCTGTCCTTGCATTCCCAGGAGGATCTCGATAGAGTGGCCGCAGAGTTC
>NZ_CAKJTM010000068.1:25724-27019 GCF_917627345.1 Protofrankia sp. CiP3
CTGGTAGAAGTTTTCAACGATCTGCTGGAAAGGCATGCGTCGCCTTGACCGCTTGATTCCGCCCATTGGCCCGTGCCGGCCAATACGAGCAGGTCGTGGTGCTGGCGGCCGTTACCGAGGCCGTGACGGGTGCCATCTACCGGGAGGACAGGTGGGCGGAAGCCCTGACCGACCTGGTCGAAAGCCTGTCCGGTGCACGACCAGCGGGACCACCGCCGGCAGCTGGGTCGCCCTGGGATGATCGCCCAGGTAACGGTCCCAGACACCTACGACGTAGCGCAGCATCCGAAACGCCATGAGCTGACCGTTGCTGCTCTGATGCGTTGTACGGTAGCGGTCGTGATCGTTGATCGGGGACGGATCGTCGCCGCTCTCCCCGGCTACGAGATCGGGGGCGATCTCGGCGCCGGCGCGTTCGGGCTCGTCGTCGCCGGCCGGCATCGCACGTTGAACCGCCCCGTCGCGATCAAGGTCCTGCCGACGGGGCCCGACGCGGTCGCCGCCCGCTTCGCCGACGAGGCGGAGCTACTCGCCAGGATCGACCATCCGCATGTAGTGCGGGTCTACGACTACGTCGAGACCGACGCCCTTCGACTGATCGTCATGGAGCTCCTGCCGGGCGGGACGCTCACCCGCCGTCGCCGCGGCATGACCGCGCGGGGAGCCTGCGCGGTGGGCCTCGCCGCGGCCGCGGCGCTGCACTGCGCGCACACGCACGGCGTTCTGCATCGTGACGTCAAACCCGACAACATGATGTTCGGTGCCGACGACCTGCTCAAGGTCACCGACTTCGGCATCGCGAAGCCCTTCGAGGCGGGCGCGGAGGCCACCGCGAGCGCGGTGGTCGGAACGCCGATCTACATGGCTCCCGAGCAGATCGTCGGCGGCCGCCTCGGCCCCGCCACCGACCTGTACGCGCTCGGTGTGGTGCTCTACCACCTCCTCAGCGGCGTTCTCCCGGTCGACCCGGGGCTGCCCGTCCACATGGTGTGGCATCACCGGCTCCACACCCCGCCGCCGCCGCCGCCCGGCGTGGCGCCGCCAGTGGCCGCGGTCCTGCTGCGGGCGCTCGCCCGGGAACCGGGCGAGCGCCAGGAGTCGGCTCTCGCCTTCGCTCTGGACCTGGCCCGTGCGGCGGCCGACGCGTACGGGCCGCGGTGGACCGCCGGCGCGGGCATGCCACTGCGCGTCGACGACGAGATTCGCGCCGCCGCCGACCATCCCGCCGGCCGTACCTCGACGCCGGTCACGGCCCGCGAGCGGCCCCCGCCGGCGGCCGAGCCACCCGATCCGGG
>NZ_CAKJTM010000069.1:0-9259 GCF_917627345.1 Protofrankia sp. CiP3
CGGAGAGACCCGCCGAGACCATCACCACAAGCTCGCCGCTCGACTTGTTCGCGACAACCAAGCGATCTACGTTGAGGATCTTGCGGTGTCCGGTCTCGCCCGAACGAAACTCGCGCGGGCGGTCCACGATGCTGGCTGGTCGAAACTGGTCGGCTTGCTGGAGGAGAAGGCCGTGCGGCGTGGTCGAAGCGTGGTGCGGGTAGGCCGGTTCTTCCCGTCGTCGCAACTCTGTTCAGCCTGCGGGGTGAGAGATGGTCCGAAGCCACTGGCGGTCCGGAGGTGGACGTGCCCGGTCTGTAACACCACACATGATCGTGATCTGAATGCGGCCCGGAACATCCTGTTCGAGGGACAGCGCATCGTCGCCGCCGGGCGGGTGGAGACGGTAAACGCCTGTGGAGTCGATGTGAGACCGGCAGCCGTGCCGGCAGTCGGCAGTGAAGCAGGAACCCACCGAGGTGCGGGATGAACCGCACGGTAGGAATCCCCGTCCTTCAGTGCGGGGAGGACGTCAATTCACCACTCTGCTCGCGCTCAGTCGCGGCACCGCTCCCTCACTCGTCCTGCTCCGGTCCGGCGACCAGCTCAAGCCTGATGCGCAAGCCGCCCTGCTGGTGGCCAACCTGCCCGCGCTGGAAGCCGACCTCGAACAGGGCGTCGTCATATCGCTCAGCACCACTCACGTGCGGGTCCGTCGACTCCCGCTCCGCTGAGTACCGCTGCCCCCGATCCGGCCCGTGGTCTCCGGATGTCCTGAGCAGAGAGCTCCCGGATCTCCGCGGTGACCGAGGTGGCCAGAAGACGTCCCGCGCAAACCCGGTCCCGCGGACGTACAACGACACACCACCGGTAACGGTCCGCGTTCAACGTCGATGCCGCGGTCGGCCGCCGGATCCGCGCCGTGAACGGCGCTGGCCGCGTCGTCTACAACCTGGGCCCGGGCGTTCGGAGACAGCCTTGGGTTCTTCATAGGATGGCGATGCCACCCACGCCCCGGAGAGCCCTGATGACCCGATTGAGCCAGTCCGTTGACCGCGTCACCGCCCTGCTGGAGGGCGCGGACCTCGCGGCCGGCGCCACCGTGCGTGAACTGCTGGACCTGAGCACGCGGCGCCGCGGCCTGGACCTGTCGGATCTCTCCCCGGCCGAGCAGGCCACGCTGATCGCCGAGCGCTCCCAGGAGCTGCAGCCCTCGGTCGACGCCCTGGCCGCGCGGATCACCGAGGCCGGGGAGAAAGGGCGGCCGTTCATCGCCAAGTTCGGCATCGACCCGACCGGCCACGAGGTCCACCTGGGCCACGCGGTACCGATGCTCATCCTGAGCCGGTTCCAGCGCATGGGCCACCAGGTGGTGTTCATCGTCGGTGACGTGACCGCCAAGATCGGTGACCCCTCCGGCCGCTCGGACGAGCGCCCCGCGCTGACCGACGAGGACATCGCCCACAATCTCGCCACCTACCGCGAGCAGGTCACCGCCTTCTTCGACTTCACCCGTGCCCAGTTCCGTCACAACGGCGACTGGCTGCGCGACGTCAAGCTGCCCAGGCTGATCGAGATCACCGCCCAGATCCCGGCCTCGATGCCGTTGCAGCGTGAGGACTTCCGCAAGCGCCTGGATGCCGGTCAGGGGCTGTCCCTGGCCGAGCTGCTGTACTCGGTGGTCATGGCGCTGGACTCGGTCGAGATCGCCAGCGACCTGGAGGTCGGCGGTATCGACCAGTTCCTCAATATGCAGATGTGCAGGCATGTCATGCACATCTGCGGCCAGCCGCCGGAACTGGTGGTCGCCACCGCGCTGATCGAGGGCACCGATGGCACCGGGGCGAAGATGTCCAAGTCCAAGGGCAACTACGTCCCCCTGGCCGCTCCCGCGGGTGAGATCTTCGGTAAGATCATGTCGGTGCCCGACCGGCTGGTGGAGCCGTACTTCCGGGCGCTGAGCGAGTGGCGGGACTCCGAACTGGCCATCGTCGGTGAGCGGCTGGCCGCCGGGTCGTTGCATCCGATGGATCTGAAGAAGATCCTCGCCGGGGAGGTCACCGCGGCTGTCCACGGTGTCGAGGCGGCCACGAAGGCGCGCGAGGAGTTTGCCGCGCGTTTTTCCAGGCGCGTCTTCGGTGAGGTTGACGATCTGCCGACGATCACGGATCTGGGGCAGTCGGTCACCGATGCGGTCAGGGCGCTCGGCTTCGCCAAGAGCAACGGCGATGTCCGTCGGGTCGCCCAGCAGGACGGCCTGCGGCTCGTCGTCGAATCCGCGGGCGTTCAGGACCAGCTCCGGCTCACCGCGGATGAGGCCCGCGAACCGCTCGCGACCGTGCTCAAGGACAAGCTCCATGGCCGGGCCGGCGAGTACTACCTCAAGGTCGGTCGCAGGCTCGCCCGCATCGCCGCCGGGTTCTGACGCGGATCCACCCAGGCCTCCTGGGCGGATTGCCGGTAGTTCGGTCGTGGCTCTGTGGCTCTGTGGCTGGTATCGCCTTCTCTGGACATCGGTAACTGGTCATTTTTGGCTAGGTGGATGTGACCACTCCTCACGTTCTGTGATAGGCGTCCGTCGCGGAGCGTTCGGCTTGACGAAGGATTCAGGGGCGGCGCGGAGCGGCCGTGAGCGACCGAGGCGCCGGCCGGGCGACGAGGTCACCGGAGGTCGGGGCCGTTCCTTGAGCGTTCGTGGCTCGGCATGCCAGGTATGGGATGTGGGATCGTGCCGCCCCGGTGAAGGCAGCGCCGGGAAATGTGTGTGTCACCGGCGTCGCGGGGGCCGACAGGCGGAGCTCCCGCGGTTACAAAATGTGATGGAGAAGGTTTCCGCGCTGGAGTGGCATTGACATGCTGTGATCAAAGATCGATTCAGTCCGGGCCAGCTCGGACCATCACAGTGGGCCATGCGGGAAGTGGCACGCGGAAGTCCTTGCCGGTGCCATGACCGCTACGGGAAGCTTCGCTCGGTCACACGAACCACAACTCGCGCCGGGGGGGCGTAGGTGGACGCGTCGCATGCAACGCGACGTGGGAAGGAACTCTGCCTGCAGCAAGCGAAACGTTCGGGAGGGGATGCGGCGGCCTTTGGTCGACGCCAGCCGTTTTGTCGGCTTTGTTTTCAACGTGACCCGCCGGGGCGCCGGCTCGAAAGTGAATCCGGCCGTTTTCGGCCGGGCGATCCAGCCCGCGGTGACATATTGGTACAGCTATTCCGCGACGGTACGTGTGCCGTTTTCCGCTGATACGACTGCTGCGACTAATAAGACTTATACGACGAGAAATCGGTGGTGTAGATTATGACGGAACTGGTTGGTTCGGGTGTCGACGCGGCGGATGGCCCGCAGCTGAGCCTGGGTACGGCGGCCGCGCGTAATCTGGCGACGGTCACCAAATCCGTGCCCCAGATGCAGGAAATCTCCTCGCGCTGGTTGTTGCGGATACTGCCGTGGGTGCAGGTGGCGGGTGGTGTGTACCGGGTCAACCGTCGGCTCAGTTATCTGGTGGGGGACGGCGTCATCACGTTTGTCTCGACCGGGGCCGATATCCGGGTTATCCCCCGGGAACTCGGCGAGTTGCCGCTGTTGCGCGGGTTTGACGACGAGACGGTGTTGCGCGCGCTGGCGGACCGGTTTGTTCAGCGGGAGTTCGCTCCCGGTGACGTGATCGTGGAATCGGGCCAGCCGGCCGACCAGGTGTTCCTCATCGCGCACGGGAAGCTGCACAAGCTCGGTACCGGAAAGTACGGTGACGAGGCCGTGCTAGGCGTGCTGGCCGACGGCGACTATTTTGGCGATCAGGTTCTGGCGGGGCCGCGGGGCAGCTGGGAGTTCACGGTCAGGGCCGTGACCGGGTGCACCGTGCTGGCACTCTCACAGCAGGCGTTCCAGGAGCTGGTTGACCAGTCCGCGGAGCTGCGGGCACAGATCGAGGCGTTCCAGAGCCGTTCGGAAGTCCCCCAGAACAAGTATGGCGAAGCGTCGATCGCGCTGGCGGCGGGGCATACCGGGGAGCCCGAGCTGCCGGGGACGTTCGTCGATTATGAACTCGCGCCCCGCGAATACGAACTGAGTGTCGCCCAGACGGTGTTGCGGGTGCACAGCCGGGTCGCCGATCTGTACAACGAACCGATAAACCAGCTCGAGCAACAGCTCCGGTTGACGATCGAGGCGCTGCGGGAACGCCAGGAAAACGAATTGATCAACAACCGGGAATTCGGCTTGCTGCACAATGCCGACCGCAAGCAGCGCATCCACACCCACTTCGGTCCGCCGACCCCCGACGACCTCGACGAACTGCTCAGCAGACGGCGTGATTCCCGGTTCATCCTGGCGCACCCGCGAGCCATCGCCGCGTTCGGCCGGGAATGCAACCGCCGCGGCATCTACCCGACCGGTGCCGATATCGACGGCCACGGGGTGCCCGCCTGGCGTGGTGTGCCCATCCTGCCCTGCAACAAGATTCCCATCACTGACAGGCACACCACCTCCATACTCGTGCTGCGCACCGGCGAGGACAACCAGGGCGTCATCGGCCTGCACCAGACCGGCATCCCGGACGAATACCAACCGGGCCTGTCCGTCCGATTCATGGGAATCAGCGACAAGGCGATCATCTCTTACCTCGTCAGCACCTACTATTCGGCGGCGGTCCTCGTGCCGGACGCCCTCGGCATCCTGGAGGATGTTGACATCGCCGGGCCTCGCGACTAGTGGGAGATCCCGGGGACGCTCGGCGAACGCCGCCATTCGAGCTACCAGAGTTCTATGTCCCCTATCCGGCACGGCTGAACCCGAACCTGGCGAGAGCTCGCGGGCACAGCAAGGCATGGGCCTACGAGATGGACATGATTGACGTACCGCAGCACGGCACCGTGATCTGGTCCGCGGACGATTTCGACGCACATGACTACGCCCTGCTGTGCGCGTACACCCATCCGGACGCGACCGGGCCGGACCTTGATCTGGTGACCGACTGGTATGTCTGGGTGTTCTATTTTGACGATCATTTTCTGGAGCTTTACAAGCGGACTCGGGACACGGCCGGCGCCCGGGACTATCTCGACCGGTTGCGGGCCTTCATGCCCGTGACCGGGGAGATCACTGAGACGCCGGACAATCCGGTGGAACGCGGCCTTGCCGATCTGTGGGCCCGTACCGTCCCGGCAAGGTCACCGGACTGGCGGCGTCGGTTCGCGAACAGCACCGCGAACCTGCTGGATGAATCCCTGTGGGAACTCGCCAACATCAGTGCGGACAGGATCGCCAACCCCGTCGAATACATCGAGATGCGACGCAAGGTCGGCGGAGCACCCTGGTCGGCGAATCTGGTCGAACATGCCGCGGGTGCCGAGGTGCCCGCCGAGATCGCCGCGACCCGGCCGATGCAGGTACTCAGGGACACGTTCGCCGACAGCGTGCACCTGCGTAACGACCTGTTCTCCTACCAGCGCGAGGTCGAGGACGAGGGCGAGCTCAGCAACAGCGTGCTGGTTTTCGAACGATTCCTCGGCTGCGACACCCAGACCGCCGCCAATCTCGTGAACGACCTGATGACGTCCCGGTTGCATCAGTTCGAGCACACGACGTTCACCGAGTTACCCCCGCTCTTCGAGGAGCGGGGCGTTCACCCGCGGGCCAGAGCGGACGTTCTTGCCTATGTGAAAGGGCTACAGGACTGGCAGTCGGGCGGGCACGAATGGCATCTGCGGTCGAGCCGATACATGAAGGGCGGCTCCCCGGCCGCGGCCGGTGTGCTCGATGGCCCGGCGGGCCTCGGGACATCAGGGGCACGCATCGTCTCGTCACTGGTCTCGACCGCGCCACGGCGGCTGAGCAGCTTCACCCACATCCCGTACCAGGTCGTCGGGCAGACCAGGCTGCCCGACTTCTACATGCCGTTCGCCACCAGGCGCAGCCCGCGGCTGGATGTCTCGCGGCGCCATGTCGTGGCGTGGGCTCGCCGGATCGGGATGCTGGACCCGGTGCCCGGGATCTGGAATGAACACAAGATCAGGGCGTTTGACTTCGCGCTGTGTTCGGCCGGGATCCATCCGGATGCCACTGCCGATCAGCTGAATCTGACCACGGACTGGCTGGCCTGGGGAACCTACGGGGACGACTACTATCCGGTGATCTTCGGCCGGACACGTGACCTCGTCGGCGCGAAGGCGTGCACCAGGCGGCTGTCGGAGTTCATGCCGGTGGAGCCCACCGACATTCCCCTCTCCGTCGTCCCCGTCCCCGGCAACGCGCTGGAAAGAGGTCTGGCCGATCTGTGGGCCCGTACCGCGGGGCCCATGACCGTGAGCGCACGCCGTGTGTTTCGCGGCGCCATCGAGAAGATGGTTGACAGCTGGTCGTGGGAACTGGCCAACCAGTTCCAGAATCGAGTGCCCGACCCGATCGACTACATCGAGATGCGGCGCAGGACATTCGGTTCTGATCTCACCATGAGCCTGGCGAGACTGGCCAGGATGGCCCACGTGCCGACACTGCCACCCGAGATCTTCCGGACTCGACCGATCAGGGCCCTGGAGAACGCGGCCGCGGACTACGCCTGCCTGCTCAACGACATCTTCTCCTACCAGAAGGAAATCCAGTTCGAGGGTGAGATCCACAACTGCGTTCTCGTTATCCAACGCTTTCTTGACCGCGATCGTGAAGGCGCGGTCGCGGTCGTGAACGATCTGATGACCGCTCGGCTGCGCCAGTTCGAACACATCGTTTCCAGCGAACTGCCCGTGCTTTTCGACAGTTTCGCTCTGGACGCCGACGCGCGCGGCGCACTGTGTGGATATGTGACGGAACTCCAGAACTGGCTGGCCGGGATCCTCCGCTGGCATCAGGGAACACGCCGGTACGAGGAATCCGAACTGCGACGCCATGGGGCAGCTGGGACACCGCCTTTCGGCGGCCCCACCGGGCTGGGTACCGCGGCGGCCCGGCTTCGGGCCTGACGCGGCACGCTCAGAAACGGGGAACCTGGGGCCGGCCGGTGGATCCGCTCACCCCAGGTTCCCTACGGAGGTAGCGGACAACGTTCGTCGCACTCGGTTACCCCCTGTCCTCCGCCGCCGGCCGGGCTTTGCGGACAGTGTGGGTGGCCCGGGTGGTGGGGCCGCTGGCAGGTTGGATGATCGACGGTGGGGCGGGTTACGCTGATCGTCGCAGGGTGGTGCCGGCAGGTGACGGGGGCGGTGTGGACGACCAGCGAGAGCATGCTCCGACGGCTGGTTGCGGCCCGGGGCCCGCCGTCCCGTCTGTCGACGGTGCTTTACGCGCCTGGGCGGTGGCGCATGCCCGTACCGTAGGACACACAGGTGATCATGGTGGTGTGCCGGCGCTGGCTGACGGTGCGCTGCCGGCCGGTTCGGCTGGATGGTGGGACGAGCCGTGGGTGCCGGGTGACGTCGTCGTCGAACCGCCGGTCACCCTCACCGGCCACACCAGCGGGGTCTTGTCGGTGGCGTGGGCGACCGGGGCTGATGGCCGGCTGCTCCTCGCCACCGCCAGCTTCGACGGGACGGTGCGGGTGTGGGATCCGGCCACCGGCCGGGCCCTGCACACCCTCACCGGCCACACCACCTGGGTCTGGTCGATGGCGTGGGCGACCGGCACCGACGGCCGGCTCCTCCTCGCCACCGCCAGCCACGATGCGACGGTGCGGGTCTGGGATCCGGCCACCGGCCGGGCCCTGCACACCCTGACCGACCACACCGACTGGGTCAAGTCGGTGGCGTGGGCGACCGGCGCTGATGGCCGGCTGCTCCTCGCCACCGGCGGCGTCGATGGGACGGTGCGGGTGTGGGATCCGGCCACTGGCCGGGTCTTGCACACCCTCACCGGCCACACCACCTGGGTCTGGTCGGTGGCGTGGGCGACCGGGGCTGATGGCCGGCTGCTCCTCGCCACCGCCAGCGACGATCGGACGGTGCGGGTGTGGGATCCGGCCACTGGCCGGGTCTTGCACACCCTCACCGGCCACACCACCTGGGTCAGGTCGGTGGCGTGGGCGACCGGCGCCGACGGCCGGCTCCTCCTCGCCACCGCCAGCCACGATGCGACGGTGCGGGTGTGGGATCCGGCCACTGGCCGGGTCTTGCACACCCTCACCGGCCACACCGGCCCGGTCCTGTCGGTGGCGTGGGCGACCGGGGCCGACGGCCGCCTCCTCCTCGCCACCGCCAGCCACGATGCGTCGGTGCGGGTGTGGGACCCGGCCACTGGCCGGGCCGTGCACACCCTCACCGGCCACACCGGCTGGGTCACCTCGGTGGCGTGGGCGACCGGCGCCGACGGCCGCCTGCTCCTCGCCACCGGCAGCGACGATGCGTCGGTGCGGGTGTGGGATCCGGCCACTGGCCGGGCCGTGCACACCCTCACCGGCCACACCGGCCCGGTCAGGTCGGTGGCGTGGGCGACCGGCGCCGACGGCCGGCTGCTCCTCGCCACCGCCAGCGACGACGCGACGGTGCGGGTCTGGCCGGTGACGGCATCACCAGCACCACCGCGGGCACCGGTCACCCTCGACCCGGCCGGATCCCGGCTCCACACGGAGACGGTCGGGCTGCTCCTGCTAGGCGCCGGCGGACTGTGGCCGCCACTGGCACTCCTCCACGACCTTGCCACACTCACCGGCAGCACCCCCACCAACCCAGCCAACCCAGATCACCCGGATGATCTGGGTGATCCGGGTCGCGGCATGCTGTACGACCCGCGGCTCCACACCCTGGCCAACCACCCCGGGATCCGCCGGCTCCGCGCCCTGGCCTGGCCGCCGGCCGCCCGGGTCGGGTTCGCCGCCCTACTCACCGCCGACCAGCCCACCGACCCGACCTACCTCCCCCCGCCAGGCAGCACCCCCACCGGCCAACACGCCATGCTCCGCACCGCCCTCCACAGCCCAACCACCCAGCCCACCCCAGCCCCGGCCTCTCTCGACCGGCTCACCGCCGCCGCCGACCGCATCACCCCCCGCCTGACCACCCTGCTCACCCTCATCGGCCCCCACGCAATCACCACCGACCCGCTGCTTCCCCTGCGACTCCACGACCGGGCAGCCACCATGCCCCCCCTCACCCCCGCAACCCTCACCCTCCTCGCCACCACCACCCTGACCACGGCCACCAGCCGGGACCACGCCGCCACCCCGATGCCCCACCCCGGCAACGCCGGCATCACCCACCACGGCACCATCACCACCCTGCTCCCCTCCCAACTCGCCCTCCCCCCCACACTCTTCACCCCCCCCCTGCCCCCCGGGGGACCCCTCCACC
>NZ_CAKJTM010000069.1:9410-25364 GCF_917627345.1 Protofrankia sp. CiP3
CCCCACCCCAGCCCCAGCCTCCCTCGACCGGCTCACCGCCGCCGCCGACCGCATCACCCCCCGCCTGACCACCCTGCTCACCCTCATCGGCCCCCACGCAATCACCACCGACCCGCTGCTCCCCCTACGACTCCACGACCGGGCAGCCACCATGCCCCCCCTCACCCCCGCAACCCTCACCCTCCTCGCCACCACCACCACCCTGACCACCACCGGCCGGGACCACGCCGCCACCACCCTGCCCCACCCCGGCAACGCCGGCATCACCCACCACGGCACCATCACCACCCTGCTCCCCTCCCAACTCGCCCTCCCCGACACCCTGTTCACCCTCCGCCTCACCCGCGGGGAACTCCTCCACCGCCTCCACACCACCACCCCCACACCCCCACACCCCCACACCCCCACACCCCCACCCCACCCAGTCACGATCATCCTCGACACCACCCCACCCACCTACGGACCCGCCGAAACCGTCCTCCGCCTGACCGCACACCTACTCACCACCACCCTCTGGCACGCCGGCCGCCACCCCACCCTCATCACCCTCGACCGGCCCACCCTCGCCATCCCCGCCACCGGCCCCACCGCCCTCACCACCATCTGGACCGCCCGCACCCTGCACCCCCCCGACCTGCACACCGCCCTGCGCTGCGCCGCACACACCCCCCACCCCACCCTCGTGATCCTCACCCACCACCACCTCACCCACGACCAGCCCCTCACCCCCGGAGCACACCTCCGCCTCCTGACCACCCACACCCCCGGCGACCCACCCCCCAACCACAACATCACGAACAGCACCACGGCCGAGCGCTACCACCACCACCTCCCACCGCAGCCGAGCGCCGCCGCACTCGCCGGCACCATCCACGCACTCCTCGCCCCGGCCACCAACAATCGGAATCCCACGCTCAGACCCCGCCGCCGCTGATGGGCAGCGAGGTTGTCTCGGTCCTCCTGGTTCCACGGGCAGTCGGTCATCGGCGGGGTCATGGCGAGGTTCGGGCTCCGTTCCGGCGGGCGGCGCGTTCGTAGAGATGGGCGGCCCGCAGCGGGTCGCCGTTGCGTTCATGGAGCTCCGCGGCCCGAACGAAGTTGTCGGCGAACTCGGCTTCGAGAGCATCGTCCAGCCAGGTCCGCGGCGCGGACGGAGCCTCCGGGGCGCGATTGCGTACCCGCTTCAGCAGTTCCCGGGCGCGCTGCCAGCCGGATGCGGACGGCTCCGGCGCCGAAACCGGCCCCGGCTCGGGTGGCCGCGGGGTGACCTGCGTATCGACGTCCGCCAGCGCGGCCACGGCCTCCGGTGGAAGCTGAAGGTCAAGCTCTGGGCCGGGGCCGGCCCACAACGTCCACACCGGCTCGCGAGCGTGCAGGTCGAAGGCGACGGCTCGCGCCGGCAGCGCCACCACAGCGATGTCGTCCGCGACGCCGAACAGTGCCCGGCGGGCGGTCGGGGGCAGCCGCGGACGCGTCCGGTAGCCGACCGGCAGGAACAGCGGGCCAGGCCCGAGGCAGTACAGCGGTTCGCCGACCGGGAGCCGTTCGAGCAGACCGCCCGGGGCCAGCAGCAGATGCCTGTCCCGGCCGCGGACGACGACCGCGATCTCGGCGAGCGGGTGCCCCGCCAGCAGCGGAGGGATGCTGGCAAGGTCGTCGTCGTCGAGCAGCGCCGCGTCGATGTCGACCCCGCTGGTGCGGCCCGCGACGATCGCGACGGGTCGCCCCGCCAGCCGCAGCGACGTGTCGCCGGGTGCCGTTATGGTCTGCTCCGGCGCTTCCAGCCGGTAGCCGTCCACGAGTCGGACGAGCGCGGCTGCGTCCATCGGCTCGCCCAGGCCGACCAGCCGCCAGCAGCCGAAGGAGCCGTCGGCCAGTACCCACGTGTCGGCGTCCACCAGGCCGGCGAGCAGCGGATCGGGCAAAGCGGATGCCATGGCGTGCTGAACCAGCAGCCTGTCACCCGTGGCTCGGCAGAGCAGCACGAACGGATCATGATTGAGCGCGACCAGCAACGACGCGGGCAGAGGCTCCGCCGATGCCGCGGACAGCCGTAGTTCGGTGGCGACCCGACCGCCACCGAACGGCCCGGCGGTGGTGTCGGACCGCGTCGTGGCTGATTGCGGGATGACTGATTGCGGGGTGTCGACCAGCGGGTCGAGCCGGACCGGCCGGTACCGTACGGAAAGCCCCAGCTCCAGGGCACGTTGGACGACCCCACCGGCCAGGGCACCCGGCAGCAGTACCACCGCCTCGGTCGGCGTGCCGGCCACCACCGGGTGCAGCCCGGCTGCCCGCACGACCTCGACGACGCTCGCCGAACCAAAGCCGGACGTCGGCACCGCCTCGCCGGCAGCGTCGCCGGCTGCCGCGGCCGGCGGAAGGCCCCAGCCACGGTCAGGCTGGAACCGGCCGTCGGTGTGGACGTACAGCCGGCCGTGCGCGGTCGACACCAGCTCCCGGCCCAGGTCGAGGGCCATCTCAACGGCCACCCACCAGGCACCGGTGCCGTCACCGGTGCCAGCAGCGGCCGGGCCGGGCCGGTGGACCCGCAGGAACCGGAAGCCGTCACCATGCCCGGTCGCCACCAGCGAACCGGCGAACACAAGAGCCGCGGATGCGGAGCCGAACCTGCCGGCGAGTCCCACCACCGGAGCCGGCCCGGCCCGGTCGGACCCATCCGGTTCGGCGGACCCGTCCGATCCTGACGACGACGGTCGGCTCGCCGGTTCGTTCTGGGGTGCCGGGAGCGTAGCCGGGGGTGGGGGAGCCGGCACGAATGGTCGCCCGCCGGACCCCGCGGCCGGCGACACAGGAACCTCGTCCGGCGGGATCTCGTCCAGGCGGAAAAGGGGCGAACGTCGCCCCGCGCCGGACCCGGAACGATGCGGAGGTACGGTCATCGGCTACCTCACGGACGGGCTGGTCGCGGGCTCAGCCGAAGTCGCTGCTGGTGTCTGTCTCGATGCGGATGGTAAGGTCAGCTCGGTGTGCAGGACCCGCGCTGACCATTCGGCCCAGCGTTGCTCCGCTCCGGGGCGAGCGCCTCGCACGGCTGCGGCGAAGACAAGCGCGACCTGGTCGTAGCGGTGCGCGGCCTCGGCCAGCGCGACCGCCCATTCCTCGATCCGGCGGCTGGCCGCGTTCGCCGGCCAGGCGGGTTCGGCGGCCGAGCGTCCGGCGGCCGACGCCTCGGCCAGCATCGCTTGGACGTCCGCGAGCACGGGAAGGATGCGCCGGTAGGGCAGACGGTCGGCGACGTCGCAACGAGCCGACACCAGTCGCCGCTCCAAGGCGTCGAACATCGACCCGACCGCCGATTCGACCGGATCGGCCAAGCCGGCCAGGTCCGCCGGGTCGATCTGGCCGCCCGGGTCGACTAGATCGCCCGGGTCGCCCGGGTCGGGCGCCAGCGACGCGCGGGCGGCGGTCGGGTCGTTCAGGTTGTGGACGAGCACCCACGCGGCGATGTGGATGAGGCCGGCCGCGGCGTAGTCCGTGGCCGCGTCCCGGTAGCGGCCGATCCGGGCGAAGAGATCCGCCGAGCGCGCGAAGTAGCCGGCCTCCCGGTAGCAGCGCGCGGCCTCGGCGACCTGGCCCACCCGCAGGTAACAGCTCGCGGCCCGGTCAAGCAGCGGGGCGTCAGTCACGGAGCCGTGGCCCCCGTTCGGTCTGGCCGGTCTGGCCGGTGGGCGGTTCCTCGATCGGTCGCGGTCTGAGCTGATCCCGAGCCGCCGGCGGCGGTTCCGGGACCTCCTGTTCGATGAGAGCGTTGTTCTCGACGATGCGGGCGACGTCGGCCGTGACCCGGTCGTGACGGGCATCGTGGTCGGCGGCGGGCGCGCCTTCCGCCGTGTCCTCGACGCGGAACACCTCGACCTCGCCGGTGTCGACGCGGTAACGGAACTTCACCCGGACCCGCATGCCCGCACCCCCGAATCCTGAAAACCTGAAAACCTGAAAACCTGAAAACCAGCAAGTCTGAAACTCTGAAAACCAGCACCGCTGAAAACCGGCACCGCTGAAACCCGACGTCAGATCTGCAGCTCGAATTCGATCTCGAGAACCCCGCCGTTCTCCGAGCAGGTGACACCCTCGGCGCGCCGGGCTCGGGCGTAGGCCATGATCGCGTCCCGGTAGGCCCCGGCCAGCGCCTGGTGGAAGATGTTGCGCCCCTGGATGCCGACGGCGACCAGCCGGGTCGCGGCGTGGCGGCGCAGCGCCTCGACGCGGGCGGCGGCGGCTTCGGCCAGGGCGGCGTCCGCGCGGGCCGTGGCGGTGGCCTGGACGGCAACGCCTTCGACGTCGTCGGCCCGCGCCCGGGCTGCGGCGAGGAGCGCGTCGACCTGGGCGTCGACGGCCAGGGCGGCGTTACGCTCGGCGTCGCGGCGCGCGTGCGTCTCCGTCCGGCCACCGTAGTTGTCGTCGTAGTAGGTGCTGTCACCCTCGGCTTCGACGGTGTCGGCGAGCTGCCCGCGGACGACGGTGGCGGCTTCGGCGGACGCCGTCACCTCGGCGGTGGCCTCCGCGACGATCTCCAGCTCGCGGGTGGCGGGGTGGTAGAGCAGGTAGCCGCCGTCAAGGGCGTGCCGGAACGACTCGCCGTCGCGTTCCCAGCCCTCGGTGCGGGCGAGGACGCCGCTCAGCGCGGCCAGGGTGGGTGCGCCGATGCCGGCGGCCAGCGGCTCGCGGACCCGGGCGTCCCCGACCGCCTGCCCGCGCCGGGTCACCTGGCGGCGGACCTCCTGCTCCCAGGCGTCGGTCAGGTCACGGGTGGCGCGGACGCGGACCCGGCGTGGGTTACACATCGATCAGCTCCTCCTCGGTGAACCGTTCCCGGTAAACGATGATCGTCTCGCGCTGTTGCCGTTGGACGTCGGCGAGCAGGTCGCGGGCGTCGGGGTGGTCGCGGCGCAGTTCCAGGGCGAGCCGGTGCCCGCGGCGCAGCAGCTCCCGAAACTCCTCCGCCCTGGCGATCCTGGCCCGCTGGCCGACCAGCTCGGTGAGATCGAGCCGCAGTTCGCCGACGCTGCGGACGGTGTGGCCGGGCTGGTCGACGGGCACGCCCGCGTCGGCGGCGACCCGGCGCATCGTCTGTTCGTCGCGGGGGTTCGTCCACAGGTGCACGAGCGGAGCGAGATCGGCGAGCTCGGCGACGGCCCGGCCGGCGAGCAGCGCGGACGCCGCGAACGTCTTCTGTGCCTTCACCGCACGCCGGTCGGAGAAGGCGACCCCCTCGGCGCGCAGGGAGCGCACGATCCGGGCGAACGGCCCGCGCACGGCGCTCAGGTCGATGCCGGCGACGGCGCGCCGCAGCGCGGTGAGGTCGGCGAGGCTGAACCCGACGCGGGTGCGCGCGGCCGGGTCGTCGTCCTGCCCCCCGGAAGGCCCGTGCGCCCTGGCAGGCTCAGCTAGGTTGATCAGTTCCTGTTCGCCGCGCCAGCCGAGCGCGAGAACATCCTCGATGTCGTCGTCGGGGACGTAGTCGAGCCGGCAGCGCAGCAGGAACCGGTCACCGAACGCGGCCAGCACCGGGTCGTCCGGGATGTCGTTGGACGACCCGAGCAGCGTGATCAGGTTGACGTCGACCGTCCGGGCACCGTTGTGAAAGGTCCGCTCGTTGATGAGCGTGAGCAGCGTGTTCAGGATCGCCGAGCTGCCCTGGAACACCTCGTCGAGGAAGGCGATGTCGGCTTCGGGCAGCATCCCGGCCGTGTTCACCTCGTAGACGCCCTCGGTCTGGAACCGGCGGATGTCGACCGGCCCGAACAGCTCGGCGGGTTCGGTGAACCGGCTGAGCAGATAGCTGAAGTAGCGGGCGTCGAGGATGCGGCGGAAGCGTTCCAGCAGGCTGGTCTTGGCGGTTCCGGGCGGCCCGACGAGCAGCACGTGCTCCCGGCACAGGACGGCCAGCGCGACCAGGTCGACCGCTTCGTCCCGGCCGACGAAGCTCCGCTTGACCTCGTGGAGCCGGGTCACGAAGGTGCGCGCCAGCACCCTGGTCGGCTGGCTCAGCACTGGTGCTGGTGCTGGTGTGGTCATGGTGCGACGCTCTCCCCGTCGGTGACGATTGGAACCATACGAGTGGTATGACTGGGCGTGACGACCAGGGCCACCCGGCGCTGCCCGGCGCCGGAGCGTCCGAGCCGCGGCTTCTTCTCCTGTTCCCGTTGCTGGCGGGCCGCCCGCAGCGCCCCGATCAGCTCGCCGAGCCGGCGAGCGTCCGCACGCCGCCTCGGGTCCCCGACCAGCTCGTCGGCGCGGCCGTCACGGAACACCGACCGGATCTCGTCGCCGTTGAGCCCCTCGGTGGCCCGCGCGACGGCGTCCACCAGGGCGGGGCTCACCGCGATACCGAAATGCCCGGCGTGCACCCGGACGATCTCCCGGCGGGCTTCGGGGTCCGGCAGATCGATCCTGATCGGACGGAACCGGCTCGGCCGCAGCAGGGCGTCGTCGATCAGGTCGATCCGGTTGGTCGTGCCGATGATCAGAACGGGTACCTCGGGCCGGAAGCCGTCCAGCTCGGTGAGCAGCTGGGCGACGATCGCGTTTCCCGCCCGGCTGCCGCCGTCGTCGCGGCCGCTGCGCCGCGCCGCGATCGAGTCGAACTCGTCGAAGACGACCACGGCCGGGGCGTTGCGGCGGGCCTCGGCGAACAGCTCACGGACCTTGCGTTCGCTCTCCCCGACGTACATGTCGGTGACCTCCGGCCCGCTGACGACCAGGATCGTCGCGGCCAGCTGGGCGGCCACGGCCTTGGCGAACAGCGTCTTGCCCGTCCCTGGCGGGCCGTGGAAGATGAACCCGCGTGGCACCAGGTCGTGGCGCAGATGCTCGGGCAGGTCGACGGCACCGCCGACGATGGTCAGCGCCCGCCTCAGCTCGGCCTTGACGTCGTCGTAGCCGCCGATCGCCGAGAACGGCACGTTCGGCACCTCGAACGAACTGGATGTGCGGGCCTTGAACACCCGCAGCTCGTGGCGCAGGTCCGCGAAGGTGGGCCGCCGGGCCTGGCTGAGCGTCTCGCCGGTCGCCGGGTCCACCTGCTCGCCGATCGCCGGACGGTGCTGGTGGTAGGCGAAGCGCAGCGCGTTACGCAGGCGCACCGCGTTCATCCCGGCGACGTACTTGTACAGGTCGGTCGCGTCGAAGCCGTCGAACAGCTCGGCTTCGGAACGGGTCACCAGCGCCCGGCCCACCGGCACCCGCTCGCCGGAGCGGGTCGCCACCTCCCGCGGCAGGATCTCGATCGACAGCCGCACCGCGAACCGGTTGGCCAGCACCTCGGGGATCACCAGGGACGGGTCGGTGAACGCCAGCAGCACGCACGCGCTGCGCTCGTAGAGGACGTCGGTCAGCTCCCGGGCCTCGCTCGTCAGTGCCGCGTCGGTACCGCCGGCGAGCAGGTCCAGATGCGGCACGACAACCACGTCGCCCGGCTTGGCGTCGGCGACCGCGGCCTGCAAGGCGGCCAGCAGCTCGGCGCGGCGCCCACCGCCGAGCGGGGTCACCGCGCCGAAACCGCCCAGTGCCTCCGGCGCCGCGCCGCTGCCGCTGCCGGCGGCGCCGACGAGCTGGAGCGTCCGCCGCGGTCGCCCGGACCGGCCGGCGATCTCGTGCGCCAGATGCTCGACGAGCAGCTTCTCGCAGCGCACAAGGACGGACAGGCCGCTCTCCAGGTATGCGGCAGCCCGGTTGATCTCCATGTCGTGCGCGATCAGGACGGCTTCCCGCTCACTCAACGTCTCCGGATGGCCGAGCCCGGCGACCACATCCGGTGCGGATGGATCAGCGACAGCGACAGCGACAGTGCCGGTGCCGGTGCCGGGGTCCGGAGCAGGGTCGGCACTGATGGCGACACCGATGGCGACACCGGCTGCCGGCCCGCTGTCCCGCGGTGAGCGGGCCGCGGCGAGGGTCGTCAGATCGAGACCCGGCGGGGGGTACAGCGCGGTCGACGGGCCGGATGCGGCCAGCTCCAGCACGAGTCGTCGGACGGGCACATCCAGATAGGCCGGATCCAACGGGGTGAGGCTGAACGCCGGCAGATCCGCCAACAGCTCACCGAGAGTGAGAGCCGGCTCGTCGGTCTCGGCCAGCACGTAACGGTCCTGGAACGCCGTCGGGTCGATCGGGACAAGCGTCAGGCTGCGCATCCGGCCGCTCATGTCACACCCTCCAGGCCCGCCACGCCTTACGCTCCTGCCGACAGAGCGAGCCGATGCCGCCGGACGAGCTCCAAGGCACCCCGATGGCCCTCCAGGAGCGCCCGGGAACGGATCAGTTCCGGGTCGCGCTGGTTCAGCGCGGCCAGCGGCACCCAGAACGCGGCGGTGGCGACGGGCAGATCGTCGGGCCGGCCGACGCCGGACAGCGCCCGCGCCGCCCCGCGCAGCCGGCGGTCCCAGTCTGCGCCGTGGCGCAGCCGGGCCAGCAGGTAGGTGTCGAGCACGACGTCAGGATGATCGTGGGACAGCCGGGCCAACAGTTCCCTGCGCCAGCCGAGCACCGCCGGGTCGGGTGACCACACGGCCAGCGCCGCGGTCAGCACCGCCCGCCCACGCGGCCGGCCGAGCAGCTCGACGGCGGCCGCGACCTCCGTGGCGGTGGCGTCGGCGGTCAGCCGGTCACTCGGCGGCCGGTGCAGCACCGCCGTCAGCGTGGACGCCCGCAGCAGCGCGTCGGCCAGCTCGGCGTCGATCGTCCGGTCGGCCGCCGAAACGGCCCAGCCTACCGACAGTGTCGGCATGACCACCGCGTGCCGGGCAACGGCGTCGGCCCAGCCACCGGCGGACAGCCGCGGAGCCGGAGCCGCCTCGGCGAGCGCCCGCGCCGGGCCGGGCTGGGCCCGCCCGCCGATCGCGGCGGCCAGCAACAGCGCACCCAGGCCGACGGGCGCCCGGTCGCCGAACGGAGGCGAGCCCGCCCCGAGCCTCGCGGCCGTGTCGCGGGTCAGCTCCCGCAGCGCGGCCAGGGTGGCCGCGGCGGGACGGGCGAGCGCGTTGGCCTCCCGCAACGGGCCGACGGGCGGTGGCTCCGGCCATCCGGCAACGGCACTGTCGCCGGTCCAGGCCGGCATGCGGCCACCGGCCCAGGTGAGCACGCGGCGCGCGGTCGTCTCCGCGTTCATCCGAGGGTCACGTTCATCCGACGGTCACCCAGTAGGACGTGAGCGGCATGTCCTCGCCGCCGGCCTCGGCGTGGTAGAAGCGCAGCACCCGGTCGTCCGGGCTGTCGCGTTCGATGTTGACCAGGCCGGCGACCTGCCAGGGCCGGCGGAACGTGGTCGTGTGCAGCTCGACGTCGACCGAGGACAGCCCGATCTCGCTGGTGGCCGGGAACAGGTGGGTGTGGTACCAGCCGACGAGCCGTTCATCCCGGCCGCGCCTGGCGAGCTGCTCGTTGATCCGCAGAAAGCTCTCGCCGGTGAAGATGAAGTGCAGCAGGGAGGCCCCCGTCCGCTCCCCCGCGATCGCCGCTGTGATCTTCACAAGGTGCCTGCCGGGGCGATCGGCGTCACGGTAGACGTGACCGGCGAGGAAACCGCCCTCCTCCACGTCGGCCGAGAACTCCGTCCGGTGCTTCAGGGCGTCGGCGACGTCCCGGTCGACCACCACCGCGACTCCCGGCACCGCCTCGGGATCCTTCGGCGCCTCGGGTACCTCGTCCGACACGTCCGCGCCGAGATCGGCGAGCGTGGCGACCGGGGGGTCCGGATCGTGGACCTCCTCCAGATGGAAGGCCCGGGGCCGGCGGGAACCCACCGTCACCTCGATCCGGCCGTCCACCTCCGGGGCGGGCCTGACCAGGGCCACCTGGTCGAACCCGGGGCCGCGGACACCGAACCCCCAGTGCTTCTCCGCCGGGATCCGCTCGGCGAGCAGCCGCTGCAACGGCCGGGCGATGATCTCCCGGACGGCGTGCGGATGCTGGTAGAGCAACTGACCATCCCGGACGATGCGCACCTGCACGTAGCCGTGGCTCGACCGGAGGTTGACCATCGACGGGCTGCCGGGAAGCTCGGAACGATCCGCGACCGGCAGGAACAGCAGCTCGAACCGGCTGCCGACCAGCGCCTCGCCCAGCACTGTTTCAAACACGCTCTGCAACAGCCGGACGAGCGGCACCCGGCCGACCCGGACGTAGTCGTCGGTGCGGTACAGCTCGACCTCGGCGCTCATCGTTGCTCGGCCCCCGCGTCGGGGGCGGTGACGCTTTCGATGACATTGCGGTAGACCGCGCGGTGCCGCGGCGCCTGGAACAGCACCCGGCCACCGATCTCCGCCATTCGGCCCTGATTCGCGATGACCCATTCGGCGGCGGCCCGGTCGTAGTAGTTGCCGACAACCTCGGGCCGGCCGGAAGCATCCAACCGGCCGCTTTCCTCCAGCAGGCTGTAGTTCCGGAACGCGGCCATGTCCACCAGAATCTGGCACAGCTCGCCGAAATCCAGGGACGGCGTGTAGGACTCGGCCAACGCCCCCAGGCACACCAGCCCCTGCTGGGCCTCGTGTTCCCGAGCCTGGTCACTGTCGTAGTTCGGGAACACGTTCGGATGGAAGATCGGCGTCAGCCAGAAAAGCAGCGGCGGCGTTTCGGGGAACTCCGGGCCGAGCTGCACCAGAACCACATGCCGGTCGACGGCCACCGGATCATCACCGGGTGCCGCGCCAGGCCCGAAACTCGGCTGGCTGAACTCCAGCTCGTACTCGGTGGGCAGCAGGTTCGAGTTCGCCCGCGCCTGAAACTCTGAGCACGTCCGCGCGTGCGTCCGCGCATAGGCGACGATCTGGTTGCGGACCCGTTGCAGCGCCTCCTGCCGGTCCTTCGGGTTGAGCGCCCCGGCGCGGGCCTCCACGCCGATCCGCATCCGGGAACCGTTACGAATGCCGGCTTTGTGCAGCGTGTCGTCCCCGTTGAGCCGCCGTCCCGACCCGTCGTCCTGAACCTCGTCGACGACGACGGAGCGGGTCGCGTCGGTGTAACCGGGCGGGTACTCCTCCAGCACCGAAGCGGCCACGTTGCCGACGGTCTGCTGGGCGGGGGCGTCGTTCAACCGGAACTGCCGGCCGTCCGGCCCGCGCGCGTACAGCGTGTGGAACACATAGTCGGGTTCACCCGCCGGGACGACCGTCCACCCGAGGTCGGTTCCCTCCAGCTGCTCCCGCACCCGTCCGGTGTTCTCGTTATTGACCCGGTAGGAGACGGCGTGCGGGGTCGACCAGAATTCGTGCGGTTCCAGGCCGAGGCTCGCGAGGGTCTCGCAGGCGTGCTGACGTTCCGGTTCCGAACTCGCCCGCACAATCACATGGCAGCTCTGCGCCGGCCCTTCTTCGGTCTCCTCGTCCGCGGCCCCCGCCGGCTGCTCGGCCGCGCCTTCGGTGGTCGTTGGGCGAACGGCGTCCGCCTCGATAGGTGCCCCGGCCCCGTTCGCGGCGACGGCATCGGGTGCCGCGTCGGCGGCAAGATAGCTGGCGGCGAGCTGCTGAAATACGGGGTTACCGGGGAAACGGCGGCTGGCTGTGCGCAGCAGCCTTCGGTAGGGCGCGCCCACGATCGTCCCGGCGTTGAGCTCGAAGAAGATCTGACTCCACCACTGTTCCGGGTTGCCCCCCTGGAGAACCGGACGGTACGCGAGCGGGAAGTCGATCTGGTTGAGGATGATGGCGGCGGCGGACTCCGTTGTGTAGACCGCGGCGAGCCCCTCCCGTAAGTCATCCCGATCGTCCCGGCTCAGAGGAATGTCGGCGTCGCCAACCGGTGCCACCACACCCCCCACCTCCGCAGCGCCGACGTCGCAACGGTTGTCCCGCTTACGCCATAGCGTGAGCGTAGTCCCCGCCACAGCGATAACAACGTCCTGGTACGGGTTTCTATCGAGGCGGATCCCGCTCCGGCCATCGAGAAGGGGTGACCGCTCCCGGCCGTGCCGGTCTCGGCCACGTGTCTGGTCTCGTCCGGCTCGGCCCACAACCGCGCGGTCATACCCGGTTATACTCGGCGCATGAAGACCGCGATCTCAATCCCGGACGAGACGTTCCACGAGGCTGAGCGTCGCGCGGCGGCACTCGGCGTGAGTCGCTCCGAGTTCTTCGCGACAGCCGCCCGTCGCTACATCCAGGAGCTCGACGCCCAGTCCCTGACTGAGCGCATCGACGCCGCGCTGGAGCTCGTGGGTCCCGACGAGTCGTTCCAGGCCGCGGCGCTCGCCGGCCGGCGGGCACTGGGCGACAGCGAGGACTGGTGATCAGACGTGGCGATGTTCACTGGGTCGACCTCGGCGAGGCGGAGGGCGCTCGCCCCGCGAAGCGCCGCCCAGTGGTGGTCGTCCAGGCCGCGCCCTACAACGTGAGCCGGTTGGCCACAGTCGTCGCGGTCGTCATCACGTCGAACACCGCGCTCGCCACCATGCCCGGCAACGTCTTCCTCCCCGCCGCGGTGACCGGCCTGCCACGCGACTCCGTGGCCAACGTGACCGCCATCGTCACTGTCAACAAGAACGAACTCGGGCACACTGTCGGCGCCGTCCCGGAGAGCCTCATGCGGGACCTGGGCAAGGGGCTACGTCACGTACTCGCACTCTGACGCGTCCCTGATCTGGTCATCGCGCCTGAGCTCGCAACCCACGATCGCACCAAGGCCGTAAGGGTGAACCGTTGATGGTCGCCGTGGACACCACCCCGCTGGCTCGGCCCGACGCGGTGTACCCCGACGAGCGCCCCCGCCCCCGCAGCGAGGAGTTCGCCATCATGGTCGAGATTGCCTGATGCCGCCGGTTCCCGTTCGCGGCCGCGGTCGCGACACCCACCCTACGTGTCTACCGGCTTGCCGGTATCCGTCTAGCAGGTAGACTCACCTCATGCGGGCACGCGAGGTGAACCGGGCCATCGAGCGGGCCGGTGGTGTGTTCGTCCGCCAAGTCGGTTCACACAGACGTTATCGCGCGATCTACATCGATATCGACGGTCGGGAAGGGCGAGCGGAGACGGCCGTGCCCCAGCATCCTGGTGATGTTCCAACGGGAACACTTGTCCGGATCGAGGCAGATCTTGCCCCGGCGTTCGGAAAGAGGTGGCTACGAACATGACGACCACGACACGTGCTGTCTACCGGGTCAATATCACGCGGGAGCGAGACGCGTGGCTCGCCGACGTCCCGGACGTTCCCGGCGCTCACACCTTCGCACGGAGCCTGTCCACGCTGCAGCGGAGCGTGCGGGAGGTCATCGCCCTCATGACCGACCGGGCAGACGACGCCCTCGACGTCTTTGACCTCGATGTCCGATACGAGATCGGCGACAGTTCCACAGCCGTGACGGCAGCGCGCCAAGCCCGCGCAGAGGCAGAACGGGCCGAGCATGCCTCCGCCAGCGCCATCCGGCGGGCAGTTGCGCGCCTGCCCACATCGCTGTCTGTACGCGACATCGCTGAGCTGCTCGGTATCTCCCATCAACGGGTCTCACAGGTACGCGCCGAGATCAACAAGAGCGGACGCGCCATCGACGATGGACCCATACCCGCAAGCGGATAGCATCTTGATCTGCGCCGGCCACGAACCGTGAGCGCGGACGGCAATGGACCGGCGAACTCAGCACTGATCTTTTCGAGGCGCCGCCATACCGCATCGCCGAGGCTGGCGGGTACCTGCGTGTCCCTGATCTGGTCATCGGCGTCCCCTCGGACGAGCTGGAAGACGCCGTACAGATCGATGGAGTTGATTTTTCGAGGTTTGTGCGCCGAAAATGGCCTCGTTGATCTCACAAAGCTCGAAAAATCAACTGTGACGCTAGAATCCGGCCGGCGTCGCCAGTTGTCGATGCCAGCCGATGCCATTGAAAAGTCCCTGGAAAGGTCTCCTCGTCGCTCGCGGCGGGCGCCCGGGGCAGCTGGACGGCCAGGATCTCCCCGGGTGCCACCCCGAGGCCGTGCAGGCGCAGCCCGGGGTCGGCGTCGCGGAGCCGCTCGCCGCGCCGGACCCGCACAGCCCGCCCGCAGCGCCGACACCGCCCCGGTTCGCCCTGCTGCCCCTGTTGCTCCGGTTCGCCCTGCGCGCCCGGTTGCGCCGCACCATGATCGTAAGTCTCGCCACAGTGATGACACTGTCCTGGTACGGGAAACGCCGCCCAGGTGAACGGTTCCGCGCCGGCCGGCAGGGCTTCGAGCAGGTCGCCGACGGTGGCACGGTGGTCGACCGGCAGCAGGTGGACGGGCCCGTCCAGCGGCCGGTGGTGCGGGCAGCCGGCGTCCCGGGTCAGGGTGACCGGGGCGGTGTGGCCGGTGGTGCCGTCGATCCGCAGCATCCGGTACTCCGGCGGGCCGGCGAACAGCAGGCGCAGCGCGGCCAGGGCCATCCACCCGGCGACGATCGACGTGGGCACGATCGACGCGGGTTGCGGGCCGTCCGGCCGGATCTCGGCGCAGCTCCACGGCAGGTCGGACTCACCCCGCTGGTGCGGGGTGAGCGAGCAGCCGTAGCAGGCCTCCGCCGGGTCCACCCGCAACCGGATCTCGCCGCCCCACGCAAAAGTGCCGCCGTCCACGAGGGCCGCGCCGACCAGTGCGGTCCGCCCGAGCAGGCGTAACCGGGCGCGTCGGCTGTCCAGACAGCCCAGCACGACCCCGGCGTCGGCCAGCTCGCCGAGCCCGACCCCGGTGACCAGCTCGGCCTGCCGGGTCTCGACGGTGACGTCCGGGGCGAGCCGGGCCAGCGCGGTGGCCGCGGCGGCGACCTTCGGTTGCCCGACGTCGCCCGGCCCGAGCAGCACGGCGCGGCTGAGATTGCTCGCCGCAACCGTGTCCGGATCGCAGAGGATGAGCCGTCCGACGCCGGCGAGCGCCAGGTTCTTCGCCACCTCGTTGCCGAGCGCGCCCACTCCGACGATCACGGCGGTAGCGGCGGCGAGCAGGTCCTGATCCCAGTCGGGGATGAGCCGCTGCCGAGCGTAGCGATCGTGGCGGGAAACGCTCACCGGTCCACCCGGTTGAGCGTGACCGGGCAGTGGGTGAGCGTTCCATCGGGCTGCCAGTCGTCCCAGCAGGTCAGGCCGGCGACCGGGTCCCGGTGCACGGCCGCCACGCAGAACGCGCGGTGCAGGCCGCACGGGCAGACCACCACCTGCTCACCCAGCCGGAAGGTGTGGGCGCAGACCAGGCACTTCGGGGCGTCCGGCCCCATGTCGGGCCGGGCAACCTGGAACGCGTGCGGGGCGAGCCGGACGACCGGTGCGTCCCCTGCCGGCGGCCAGGCGTCCAGCAGACCGGCTGCGAACGCGGCCAGCTCCGCGGCATCCTCCGCGGTGTTCGTCACGGCGTCCGCCGCGGTGTCCCCGCTGGGCGCCGGGTGGTGCCGGGTGGCCACGGCTTCGTCCGCGCAGCCCAGCGCCGGATCGAGGTGGACGACCGAGCCGGGGTCGCCGGTGGTGGCATCCCCCCGCAGCCGGACCCTGTCCCCGCGACGGAAGGTGTGTCCGCATCGGGTGCAGCGCAGGTGCGTCCACCACGACTCCGAATGGGTGACGGCACTCCGGCTCCCGTCGCGGCCGACCGGGCCGTTGTCAGCCGCCTCGGCGGGCGGCTGCGGGTCCAGTCCCTCGTTGATGCCGACTTCGAGGTCGGCCAGCTCGTCAAAGGCGGCCGTGCCGACGTCCATGGGGCCGGGTCTGCTCAGCCGCACAGCATCTGCTCCGTGGCGCCACCGCCCACGTCGGCCAGCAACGCCTCCAGCGCGGCCGGGCGGAACGCGTCACCGAGGATCTCCACCCCGGACTCGGTCACGGTGATCCGCACCCGGACCAGCCGCCCATCCGGATGGCCGGGGTACTCGGACGCGTCGATGAGGTCCGGCAGGGACGCAACGAACGCGTTCCCGCCGGTCTGGGCCTGCGCCGCGGTGCCCTCAGCCATCAACGGACCCAGCCATCAACAGGCTCCTTCACCGATCGTCCTCCATCAT
>NZ_CAKJTM010000069.1:25495-26919 GCF_917627345.1 Protofrankia sp. CiP3
GCAGTGCGGGCAGATGCCGTGCGTGACCGCGGATTCCAGTGTCTCCCAGATGCCGCGTTGCACCAGCACCGTGTCACAGGCCGGGCAGCGGGTCTCCCGGCCGGCGGCGCCGAGGGCTCGTTCGACGTAGACGTACCGCAGGCCGGCGTCCCGCCCGGTCGCCCGCGCCGCGTCGAGGACGTCGGGGCTGGTCGGTGCCGGCCGGCGCATCCGGAAGTCCGGGGTGAACCGCAGCAGGTGCCAGGGGATGTCCGGGTCGATGCCGGCGAGGTGGCGGGCGATGGCGCGCAGCGCGTCCGGTTCGGCGGAGACGCCGGGGATCAGCGGCGTGGAGACCTCCACCCACACGCCGGCGGCACGCAACCGCTCGACCGCGTCCAGCACGGGACGCAGGTGCGCGCCGGTGAGCCGTCGGTGAGCGGACTCCCCCGCGGCCTTGACGTCGATGTTCACCGCGTCCAGCGCGCCCGCGACCAGGTCGATCGCGGACGCGGTGAGAAAACCGTTCGTCTTCCACACGATCGGCACGCCCGCCGGGGCGGCGAGGGCCGCGAGGGCCAGGGTCAGCTCCGGGGCGAGACCGGGCTCGGCGTAGGACATGGCGAGGGACGCACCGTTCGCGGCGGCCTGCGCGACCAGCTCGGCGGGTTGCGCGGGCCGGCCTGTCCAGGCGACGTCGGCGACCTGGCCGTACTGGGACAGCCGGTGGTTGACGCAGTAGTTGCAGCGGAACGAGCATCCCGGCCCGGCGATCGTGAGCACCCGGCTCCCCGGCCGGACGTGGTAGAAGGGCTTGCGCTCGATCGCGTCAAGGTGCGTGACTGCGACGGTGTAGGTGGCTGTCTCCAGCACACCGGCGTGGTTGCGCCGCACCGCGCACACTCCCGTCTCGCCGGGCCGCAGCTCACAGCCATGCGGACACAGCAGGCAGCGGATCCGCCGGGCCTCTTTGCCGCGCTTATCCGATTGTCCGGATTCGCTCCCAACCGGCTCACCGAGAACGGCCGCCCGCCACACCGGCCCATGCGGATCGTCAGACACGGCGTGTTCCGGACCGGTGCGCCTGGTCGTGGGGCTGGTCATGGGGTGCCGGGGTGAGTAGTGCGTGGATGGTGTCGGCGAGCACGGTGGCAGTCGGGTGGGGTGGGAGGTGGTGGTGGTAGCGCTCGTCCGTGCCGCCGAGCCCGTGATCGTGATCGCGGTGGTGGTGGTTGGGGGGTGGGTCGCCGGGGGTGTGGGTGGTCAGGAGGCGGAGGTGTGCTCCGAGGGTGAGGGGCTGGTCGTGGGTGAGGTGGTGGTGGGTGAGGATCACGGTGGTGGGGTGGGGGGTGTGCGCGGCGCAGCGCAGGGCGGTGCGCAGGTCGGGGGGGTGCAGGGTGCGGGCGGTCCAGAGGGTGGCGAGTGTGGTGGGGCTGGTGGCGGGG
>NZ_CAKJTM010000070.1:0-13850 GCF_917627345.1 Protofrankia sp. CiP3
AGCGCCACCGGCGGGGTGTCCCACACCTGCGCCCACGCCTCGCCCGCGTCGTGGGCGCCGGACAGGGCCGCCGCACACCCCGAGCACTCCGCCGGCGGGTCCACCCGCTCGGTCCGGTCCGGCTCGGCCGCCGGTTCCAGCCCGGACCCATTGTGGCCTTTCTGCCCGCCCGGTTTCCGGTCCTTCGACCGGACCCGCTGGGAGGTCTGCCGGGCCGCCGCCCGTTCCGCCTTCCGCTTGGCCTTCGCCGCGATCGACTCCTTCGACGCGGGAGTCGAGGAGTTCCCGCTGTCCCTACGCAGCTGCCGTTCCAATTCCGCGATCCGTAGTTCCAGCAGCCGGCGGGCCTCCCGCTCGGCCACGACCTCCGACTCGGCCAGCCGCAGCCGCTCGCCCTGGGCGTCTACGACCCGGCGCAGCCGCGCGTTGTCGGCCCGCAGCGCCGCCACCTCCGGCGAAGGCGGCGGTGGCGAGGGCGCGTCGGGCACAAGCCCCGATCATCACCGGTGCCAGCTGGAGATCAAGCAACCCGCCCGGCGTGTCACCCCAACATGTCCCCACAGGTCAGCGGCACCCCTGAATGGACACAGCCCACCACATAGGCGACGTCCAAGTCCTCGCTCGGATCAGTCACGGTTGCGACCAGCGCCTCAAGCTCAGCGATCGCCGCCGGATCCAGTACGGAGTCCCCGTACTGGTTCATGATGAATTTTTCGGTGCGCTCCCGCAGCTGCACCAAAAGACGTTCCCGCATTTCACCCCCGCTACCGAGTCCGATTCGCGTCCCACCGACAAATCACAGCAGGCCCACCGCCCGCACTCGTGATCTTCATCTAGCCAATCCAGCGAGCGGCGATCCGGGACAGGTGCGAGGGATGCCATCGGCGCCGTGTCCGCCTTCGATAACCACCGCGTCCGGCCCTACGCGCCCCCCGGTAGCTGGAGCCACAGATCGACCCGCGCCTCGTCCACGATGCCCGGGTCGACCAGCACGTCGATGGCGGTGAGCACCGCCCCGAGCACTTGCCGGTAGGGCAGGTGACGGATCGCGCCGAATACGCGTCCTCCAAACAGTCTGACGCTGTCCCAGCAGCGGGATCCAGCTTGCCGGCCAGGATCGCGAGCATCGCCCCAGTATGACCGCCCCGATCTTGGCCCGCAGACAAGGGCCGGTGGCCAGGGGGTCGACGCGCGTCGAGATCTCTGGCCGACTCAGGGGCACGCCCAGCGCGGCGCCAACATCGCCAAGGCGGCGCTACATATACCTGTAGGTCACAAAAGTGCAGGTAGGGCGCATGTGGGGTAATGGTCCATGTCGGCCGGGGTAGTTGAGCCCCACACCCATACACGCAGGTCAGAGAGCATGTTGATCTAGTTAGGCTGTGTCCGAGGGGCGACTCGGCCACTACGCCCACGTCCTTGACCAGCGGCAACGGCTCGCGCTCGTCACCGCGAGCGGTAGCGACTAAGATCGTCCGCCGCTACAACTCCCATCATGCCACTCATAGCATATCCGCACTCTCGGAGAGTTATGCTGTAATTTTTGCAAGGCCGTCACATCGAGAGGCGATGATCAATCGCTGCCATCCCCATGCATCCATGTCCTGGGTGACCCATAAGGTGTCCGGGGGGACAGCCTGGAGTCGGCTGGTCGGGGGGCGAGGCTACGTATGGATCCGTACAGGTGGTGGCAGGACGAACTCGCGCGGGTCTTCTTCGGTCCAGAGATGGCTGGTCGGCCCGTCGTCTTATATGTCGATGACGAGAAGGCCGGGAAGCTGCGTGGAGATTCCGTCCCAGAGCTGACGGCCGCACTTCAGCCACAGCTCGACTGGAGCCAACGCGACATCTTCGACCCCGTCCACCGGATGATCGGGCCGTGGAGGTCGTCGGAGCAGCGGGAGCCGCCGCCGTGCCTGCCTCTCCTGGCGGTCTGCGTGCTGGCGGCCACGCGCATGCATCGCGACCAGCAGGTAACGTCCGGCAACTATTATCGGCGGCTCCTCGAGTGCCTTCCGACGTCCGGCCGGGCACCCGAGGAAGCCAAGCAGGCTCTCCAAGAAAGCTATGAGCAGATCCCCGGTTTCTGGGAGACCCTGGATGACTGGCTCAAGGACCGGCATGGGGAATGTGGTGTCAGCACGATTCAAAAGGGCCGGCAGCACAGGATTGGCTACGCGCTCTCGCAGGCGGTCATCCGGGAGCGTGACCAGCCGATCCTCGACGACTTCTTCCGGTCGTCTGGTGGCCGCTCCGCACGCGAGAAAGGGCCAACGGAGCTGGTTGCCGCGCTACGCCGGTGGATAGGGCCTTCGGTTCGTCTTTCTCCGACCCTGCGACAAGCGGTCATGCGGACGCCCGACCCAGACCGTGACGAGATGCTGGGCAACCTGCTCGTGGTTCAGGCGCGGTCTCCACATCGAACGGTCAGCCGGCCGGAGACGGTCGATCGCGCCAGGCTTGCGCTCCTACCCAGCTTCGTCGACGATGGCTGGTTTGGGTGGAAGGCTGAGTGGTATGCGCGCGCCGTCGACGGTGTTGACAGGGACACCCTTCGCTACGCGGGCACTTCCTTCACCGTGGAGGCGCGGCCCGGACTGAGCGCGTACGAGCTGAACGGCGACGTGCCGGACGTGGAGGACGCGCTGATCAACGGTCTGCGTGCCGAAGGTGAGCGCCTAGTTGTCGCTGACCGAGCCCGAACCGTTCTGATCGCGGTCGAGAACCCCACGGCCGGAGCCTGGGTTGCCGGCGACTCGGTGGATACCCACGAGCCAGTCCTCGTGCTCGCCCACAAGGAGAAACTTAGCGCCGTAGGTGACATGTTGAACCACGTCGGCGTCGGCGATCCCGAACCGGAGGACGGCCCGTTCGACGGGTGGTACGTATTCAGGGACGTCGTCTTTACCGACGCAGAACTCCTGCGTTCCGAGTTGGAGCGGCTGGGGTGCGGTGTACCGGTTCGATCGTCGCCACGTCCCCGCCTGGCCGGCGGCCTTCCCATCGATCCAGACGGCGTCGCCGGAGGGCGGTTTCGCTACCTGGTAGGTGGCGCTCCAGATCTTGTCCTCCCCGTCGATTTCAACCCCGCGACCCCGATACTTCTGGATGGCCACAGACTCGTCCCTCCGTCTTCCGGATGCACGATGCCCCTCCGTTCCCACGCTCGCACCGAAGGTTTCTATGAGCTGACCGTCGGTAAATTCAACCCCCGGTTCTCGCTGCATCCGGCTCGGCCACGAACTGCGTCAGAGGCCGTCGACCAACCGATCGTGGATGCAGACCGGCAGGTGATGGTCCCTCACTCGGCGAAGGTGTACTTCTTCAAGGCCGATGGGAGCGTTGTCGTCGATCCCGAACCGGATACGCCACGGTGGTGGACCCGTCGGAAGGCCGCACTCCCATCCATGAGCTACAGGGTCACCGCGCCCCGGGACGCCGTGTGGCTCGCCATCGAAGGCGATCAGGTATCGATCCAGCAGCTGCGAGACATACCACCGGCGATAGGTCGGCTACGTTCCGACGCCAAGGATGCCTGGTCGCAGTTCATCATGTCGCATGAGGCCGGTCGCCCTCATGCGAAGGCCTGGCAAAGCTACCGAAAGGCTATCTGGCAGGAACGTGGATGGACAGTGCGATGACCTTCGATCCGGACCATCTGGTGATGTGGATAGCGGACCGGGGCGCCGGCAGACTTAACTCCCTTTACCAGACGACCGCCTGGTATGCGTCGGCGGACCGCGAGAACGCCCGACGGCTGATTTGGGAGATGAACGTGATGGGAATTCTATCGATCGACCTCATGAAGCGAAGGTGGAAGGCGGAGGACCCACTGCTGGTCGGGTTGCCTGGGCGCGAGGGCGTCGCACTCCTCACCGGATCGGCCGACCGCATGCTGGCTGAAGTCGCAGCGCGCTCTGCGGCGAAAGTCGTGCGTCATGCGAATACCGTTGACCGTGGACTGACAAGGCCTTCGACCTACTGGCTGTCCTATACACATGGCTCCCAGATCTCCGATCTGGTGCGTCATACCGGTCTGCGCTTTGAGCCGGACGCGGCAATGCGACGCAGCAGCACTCTACCGAGTATCAAATCCATCGAGACCGCCGCGCCGCCGGCTCGTTCCGGCCCGCTCCTGGAACTTCTCAATCCACGGACAATGAAGTTCAGCTCCTTCGAGCGACGGCAACGATTCGTCGACGGACTGTACCGAATGGAAGTACATGCCGGACTCAAGAGATACCTGATATGTAGGATAGGCGAATGGTATCGAACAGATCTCTCCGAAGGGCGCTACCTGGCGAGAAGATCCTCGGATGAGCCCCTTCAGTGGACCTCAGATGAGGGGAAGCGCGACGACGCTCTCGGACAGCTCGCTGTAGATGGAAGGATGCCCCTTCCGCTGTCACACGCACGACTGGCGGTGCTCTGCACCGGACTCCCTCCGGTCAACGACCATGATCGTAGAGTGACAAACTACGATGGCATCCCCTTTGCTGTAGCTGATCGTATTGCCGATTCCCTCGACTGCCCCTTGAAGGTATTACTGTGATCAATGGCATGCAGACCGGTCTCGATGTCTTCGGTACGTTCGACGCCCTGCGCGAGGCGTACCTGCGCTACTACGACACGCCGTTCGGGCTGGCGGATGAACGGCTGGAGCAAGAGCGGCGCAGGCTGCTCGACCGGCCAGGCGGTGTCTACACCGAGCCGCTCGTCGAACTGCGGCCTGAGTACACCTCCACGGGATGCTCCCTCGCGGAGTCCGGGCGGCGGGTGGGTGCGCCAGCGGAACTGGCGGATTTCGCAGCGTGTGGCCTGCTACCACTTGGGCGCAGCCTTTACACCCACCAAGAGCAGGCGCTTCAAGCCGGATTGTTGCCTGGCCGGAATATGGTGATCACGGCGGGTACCGGGTCAGGCAAGACAGAGTCCTTCCTGCTCCCGGTCCTCGCGAGTCTGCTGAAAGAGTCCCGGACGTGGCGTGGCCGGCCGGCGTCGTTCGTGCCTTGGTGGCAGGGCTCGCAACCGTTCACACCTCAGCGGCAGGGCGAGACCGGCCGAACTGCCGCTGTACGGGCACTGGTTCTTTACCCGATGAACGCGCTCGTCGACGATCAGCTGGTGCGGCTTCGCCGGGCGCTGGACAGCGATGCGACGCGGGCCTGGTTGGACCGGCATCGCAGCGGTCATCGGTTGTACTTTGGCCGTTACACGGGTTCGACGCCGGTCACCGGGGAACCTGGAGCAGACCGGCAGCTGAAGGAGCTCCGAGAGTACCTACAGGAGACCAAACGGCGCGGCCAGAAGGCACAATTAGTCGCGGACGACGACGCGCGGTACTTCGTGCCCCGCCTGGATGGAGCCGAGATGCGCTCCCGTTGGGACATGGCTGCCGCGCCACCGGACATCCTCATCACCAATTACTCGATGCTCAACATCATGCTGGGTCGGGCGCGGGACCAGATTTTCTTCGACGGAACGCGGCGCTGGCTCGAGGAACGGCCCGAGAACCGTTTCACTCTCGTGGTGGACGAGCTACACCTCTACCGCGGCACTGCCGGGACCGAGGTGGCCTACCTTCTGCGGAACCTCAAGCACCGGCTCGGGATCGCCGACAGGCCCGAGAAGTTCCGGGTGCTGGCGGCCTCGGCGTCGATGGACCCCGAGCGGGACCGTCGCTTCCTCGCAGAGTTCTTCGCGGTCGACGCGGACACGTTCGAGTTTGTCGCCGGAACGCCGATCCTGGTGGCGAAGACCACGACGGACATCAGCGGCAGCGCGGCTCCGCTCGCCGCTGCCAGCCGACAGGCTCTCTCCGCTCCCGATGCCGCCCAGCTGTTGGAGCGTAGCGGCGCAGCGGACGCGCTGCGCGCGGCGCTGCAGGCGCCGGATGGCACCAGACTGGTCACCCGGATGGCATCGGACCTCGAGGAACGCCTCTTCCCCGAGATACCCGAAATGGAGCGGAGAAGATCGCTACGGGGCCTGCTCGGCGTGCTCCGTGCGGCGGCGGGAGTTAAGGGTTCGGAAGCTCCTCCCAAGGTCCGTGCGCACTTTTTCTTCCGGAACGTCAGCGGATTCTGGGCGTGCACCGACCCGGCATGCAGCGAAGTCAACGACAGTCAAGAACGGACCGTCGGTCGGCTCTACGCGGAACCGCGTGACCGGTGTCGCTGCGGTGCGCGGGTCCTCGAACTTGTCTTCTGTCAGAGCTGCGGCGATGTCATGCTCGGTGGGTTCACCGTCGCCGCGGCAACCGAGAGACAAAATTTCAAAGCTGAACTCTTCCCAGATGTTCCGGAGCTCAAGCGCCTTCCCGAACAGGCCGCGGTGGAACGCACCGCAGCCAACTATGTCGTCTACTGGCCGTCCAGCCGGCCGCAGCAGGCCGACAACAACGGGATATGGCACCGAGGAAAGGAGGCCATAACTTTCTCGTTCAGACGGAGCGCGCTCGATCCCCACACGGGCCAGTTGACCAATGGGGAGAAGGGGGCCACGGGCTGGAGCTTCCATGTCTCCGTGAAGCGCGGAGCAGGCGTCGAGAAAAGCATGATTCCACCGTTCCCGACGCGTTGTCCGGCCTGCGGCACAGACTGGGAGATCAATTATCGGCGAGGCGCGGCCCGTGGGCGTCCACTGAAGGCGACTGATCCGCTCAGGTACCGCTCTCCTCTGCGCACGATGCGCACCGGCTTCGAGAAGATCAACCAGGTTCTCGTCACGGAGCTGGCGGGTCAACTAGAGGAGAGTGAACGTAAGGTACTTCTCTTCTCGGACAGCCGGCAGGACGCGGCGAAGATGGCGGCGGGCGTCGGGTTGCGCCACTATCAGGATCTGGTACGTCTGCTCCTCGTCGAGATTATCCAGCAAGATGATGACATCTCCGCGGACATCACGCTGGCGCGCCGCTGGGCAGACGGGGCGAAGAAATCCGAGAACCAAGCGGCATTTCGCCGCCTCAAGGAGAGGTTCGGCCCCACATTTGATGGCCTCCTCGCTGTCTGGCTGGATGGTGACGGGACAACCGCCGCGGCCGCCGAAGCAAGCCTGGTCGAGCCGCCGACGTTGAGGTCGCTGGTACCGAAGATCCAAGAGCGCCTCGTCCGCATGGGAGTGAACCCGGCCGGACCACAGCCTTCCAGGCAGAATTACGCCGGCCGCGCCTGGCACGACTTCTATGACTGGTCGACGGGCATCCCGCGTGTGCGCACCGGCTTGACCGACGCCGAACGGAGCGGTCTGGAGACCGCGGAAGACGACCTGCTGGAGAATTTGATCGAGAACCTGCTCTCCGGAGCGGGTCGAGATTTCGAGTCGCTCGGCCTTGGCTGGCTGGACCTGCGGCCGGGATCCCGAGAGATCAGTCTCGATCCGGTCGACCCAACGGCAATCGCCCGCGCCAGCGTCCGTATACTCGCCGAGCTCCGCAGGTTCCGCGAATACCGGGACGAGAGCCCGGAGCCACCAAAGCGACTGAAGGCGTTCTGGGCCGCCGTGGCGCGTGCTCACGGTCTCGACGCCGACGAGGTCAGGACTCGGGCCGAACAGGGATGGGGAAGTGCGGTCAGCGGCAATCTCGTCGATCCGAACCAAGTCGTGGTGCGACGTCGAGGCAAAACGGTCTGGGAGTGTCCGGGTTGCCGACGTCAGCACCTGCACCCGGGCGCACTGGTCTGCACCCGGTGCCGTACCGTTCTGGAGGAGCACGGGGCCGCACCGCGAGACGATGCGCGGGACTACTACGCGTGGAAGGCCGCGACCGGTAATGGCCGGTTCCGGCTGGCCTGCGCGGAACTGACGGGCCAAACCGGACGCAGCGAGCGACAACGCCGCCAGGCGATGTTCCAGGAGGTGTTCCTGGACGGAAAGGAAGTCCCGCTCGCCCAGGGCGTCGATCTTCTCTCCGTCACAACCACGATGGAAGCCGGCGTCGACATCGGGGCACTGGCTAGCGTCGTGATGTCGAACATGCCGCCCACCAGGTACAACTACCAGCAACGAGTCGGCCGGGCCGGCCGCCGTGGCTCGCTGGTCGCCATCGCGCTGACCGTCTGTCGTGGGCGTAGCCACGACGAGCACTACTTCCAGAACCCCACGGCGATCACCAACGACCCGACTCCGCCGCCGTATCTGGCGATGGGCCAGCAGGAGATCTTCGAACGTTCACTGCGCGCGACGCTGCTGCGCGAGGCATTCCGTGATCTTCCCAGCTCGCAGCTGGCCGACGCCACGGTCGCGAGCGTGCACGGCGAGTTGGGCACGGTCGACGGCTGGTCCCAGGCACGTCCCCCTGTCCGACGGTGGCTGGAAACGAACACCGAGGCAATCAGGGCGGTGTTTCAAGCGCTGTCCACCCACACGAATATCACGATGACGGCCGATGAGACGATCGTTCGGGCCGGACACCTGACCGACCTGGTAGATGATGTGGTCGCCCACCCGATCGGTCACGAGGCGCTGAGCCAGCGGCTCGCCGAGTCCGGCCATCTGCCGATGTTCGGGTTCCCGACCCAAGTCCGCCTGCTCTACCTCTCCCGCCCACGCACGTCCTTCCCGTGGCCTCCGGACGACACGATCGACCGGGACCTCTCCGTCGCGCTGTCCCAGTTCGCCCCAGGGAGCGAGGTGGTCCGTGACGGTTCGGTCTACACCGTGGTCGGTGTGACGGCGTTCCAACCAGCATATGGAAAGCCAGGGGCGATCCCCGAGCCACTCGCCTCCGGACGCTGCCTTGGGCTGTGCGCCACCTGTAACCATGTCAGCACGCCGCCCGCCGTTGGGAAGAATTGCCCGGCGTGCGGGCAAGGCGGGTACCGCGTGGTGGAGACCCGGCAACCGCTCGGCTTCAGAGCCGGACCAGGCCGCGACTTCGACGGCTCATTCACCTGGTCCCCGCGGCGGGTCGTCGCCCGGGTCACGAGCAACCTGGACAAGCTTCGAGAAGAATCGAAGGATCAGAATCTGGTCGCCCTGTCGGGACGCGGGGAGCGGTACGTCGTCAACGAAAACATGGGACGTCTATTCGCTTTTCATCGAGCGTCTGATAGAGACTGGGGTGGCTACCTTGAAAAATCGGTGGTCGCCCGCGCAGACGATCAGCGGATCGCAGTGCCCGGAGGAGACGGAACAGAAGTCGCGCTCGGCGCTGTCATGTACACCGACCTGCTATTCCTCGGATCGGCAACGGCAACGTTCCCGGATGAGGGACTCCGACTCAATCTCCCGGATGCACCCGCGCGCTCCGCGGCCGACATCTCGGATGGCCGGCGGACGGCATGGTACTCGCTGGCGTTCCTGCTGCGCAGTGCCGCCGCAAAGCATCTCGACATCCAAACCCAGGAGATCATCGCTGGAATACACTCGTCGGCCCACGGGGGCGAACAGAACTTCTACGCCTTCCTGGCGGACACGCTCGAAAATGGTGCGGGCTTCAGCTCCCATCTGGGCGAAGCGACACAGCTCGGCCCGTTTCTCGACACCGTCGAAGAGTATCTGGCAAATCTGGATCGTACGGACCACGCCGATGAGTGCGTCTCGTCATGCTATCGCTGCCTGCGTGATTACACCAACATGGCCTATCACCCGCTGCTTGACTGGCGGGTGGCGCGAGATCTGCTTGCCGTCCTCCGCCACGGTTGGGTAACGCCGAACTCCACCCGCGAGGAACACGCGATTGCCAGCTGGGCGAGCATGCACAGAGACGCACAGGTGATGGAAACGGCGGCTCCGTCCTGTATGTTCACCATCGGGCAGAAGCAGGCCGCGCTGGTGGTGAAGCATCCGCTGGAGGCGTTCGACCAGAATGTGACAAGCTCGCGTATCGCCAAGACTCTCGATGTGCTTACTGCCCAGGGCGTGGAGCCGGGGAGGACTGTCGTTGCCGACTTTCATACCGTTGAGATGAGTCCAATGGTGGTGAAGGAGGCCTTCGCGCCGCTGTCGCGCCGCTCGTAGCCCTCCGGCGGACCGGTCTGTCGAGGACAGCTGTCACCTGCCGTCGGCCCCCACCAGCACAGGTCCGACGGACGCGGGTGGGGTGGCGGCCCGGCTGGACGCGAAGACCGCCTCCCGAGTTTGCGTGGCGATCGCCGCGGCGAGTGTGTCGATCTGATCGATGAGTGCCGGTACAGTTTGGGCAAGGTCCACAACATGGACGTGAATGCGGATACCGGCCCGGCGAATCGTGTGCATGACGGACGTACCGCCCGCGTAGACGAGATGGCCGTCGGACAGGCCGAGCGCAGTGCAGTAGGCAACGACCTGGTAGATGTCGCCAATCGGGGTGCTCGCGGGTGCCTTGTACTTCGCGTCCATAACGGCGAGGCAACGCGGCCCGTCCCACCAGGTGATGTCAGGTCGGGCAGCCAGTTTGCCGGCCTCATCGAGCCGGATGACACGCTGACCGTCGACCGCACCGCCGTGGCGTTCCAGCGCCCCACGAAATGCGGCGGTGAGCCAGTCCTCGTACACGGCGTTCATGTCGAACAGAAGCCCCGAGGCGGCAACACGGCCAACCACCGGGTCCGCCGATACCTCGATCCCCAGGCTCGCCAGAACGAGCCGGGCGAGCCGCAGGGCCGGCTCATAGCGCCGGGTGAGCCGGGTGGTCACCGTCGATGGCAGCCGCACACCAGGCACGAGCGGGGTCACGTCGGACAGGGCGACGTGTATCCGGTGCAGTGCCGCCCGGGTGGTCGCCGGCACGCCCGGTAGCCGCAGCAGGCTGCGGGCAGCCGCGGCCAGGATGCGGTTCTCCGCAATGTCGACGGTGTAGTCGTCGTAGCGGACCTCCAGGAGCATCGCGACGCCGAGCCGGGCCCGCATCTGGTCGGCCTCCCGGAGCCGGCCGCGCAGTATCGGGGACGCCTCGTCCACCGACCGGTACCCCCGCAGGATCCCGCCCGCCAGGGCCTGCCCGGCCCGGTGGGCGAAGGCGACCGCTGTCCCGGCGACGACGTCGTACTCCTCCCCCACCGTCACGTCGTCGTCCCGCCAACCCGAGGGATTGCGGGCGTGGCCGAGCAGCCACAGCAGCCTGCCCACCCCGACCTTCGGCTGTACGACCAGCTCGACGTCACCGGCCCGCACCAGCCCCACCATGGACGAGGCGGTCAGCCGGACCCGGCCGTCCATGTCGCGGCCGGCGATGACGGCACCAGTCGCCGCCAGCGCACGGGCTACCCCGCCAGGCAGGCCCTCGATAGTGCGGGACCGGTATTCGGCCAAGACGATCCGTTCAGGCATCGGAAGCGTTCACAGTGCCACCGGCCGTGTCGGCGTCCCCCTGATCAGCGCCGGCGGAGCCGTCAGCTCCCGACACCACCGCCCGACCCCGTTGCAGAACATCCAGGCCGTACCGGCCGCGGACATAGCCGGCGACGTCGGCGTGCTCACCGAGATGCCGCTCCTCCAGCAGCGGCAGGATCTGCGTGCGCCAGATCCGCGCCAGCCCTTCCCCCGTCGCCACCCGGGGGCTCATCAGGTAGGACGGACCCACGGTCGCATCCCGATCGGCAATCGCCGCGTTCAGCGCATCAAGAAGGTCAGCCACCTCGATGGGCAGGCTTTTCTCCGCCAACCACCGCCGCAGCATGTCCGCCACCGGCGGCTCACCCGGGAACAGCGACTGCCAGGCGAACCGGCGGCGCATCGCCGCGTCCACCAGCGCGATCGAACGGTCCGCGGTGTTCATCGTCCCGATCAGGAACACATTGCGCGGCAGGGTGAAATCCTCATCCGGTGAGTACTGCAACCCGATCGTGCGGTTACGGTACTCCAACAGGAAGTACAGCTCGCCGAACACCTTCGCGAGATTCGCCCGATTGATCTCGTCGATGACCAGGACGTAGGCGCCGGACGGGTTCTGCGCGGCGGCATCGACCAGCCGCCGAAAAGGCCCCGGCTCCTTGGCGAACCGGAACGTACCGTCCGCGGTCAGCCCGGGCCGGAACCCCTCGATGAAATCCTCGTAGGCGTACGAGGGATGAAACTGCACCAGCCGGTGCTCGCCGTTGGTCTCCTCGGCCAGAAATTTCGCGATCTCCTGCGCCAGGTACGTCTTCCCCGTACCGGGCGGACCGTACAGGACGAGCTGCTTCTTCTCGTTCAGCAGGTCCACGGTCTCGGCCAACCAGTCGATGTCGACCAGCAGGCGCTTGGCCAGCTCCTTGGCCGGCTCGGGCAGGTCTACCAGCGGCGCCTGCTCCACGACAACCGTTTCCGGCTCGGGAAGGACGGCGACGAGCGCAGGCGCGCCACCGTCGGACCCGTCAAGCTCTGCCAGGTCGGCGATCTCTCGCGCCGCCTCACCCAGATCGACGATGGTTGCCTGCCCGGACAACCGGTCCTGCGCAGTGTCGGAAAGATCGGAACGCCGCAGCGGAGCCGACGTGTTCACCCATTGCACGTACCGCCGGCGGTGCGACTCGACGACGTCCGGGACCCAGTACGGGCCACCGGTGAGAATCCCGACATACACGCGGGAATCGTTAACTGTGACCACGATGTCGCCAGACGCCATCCGGTTGAGGAACTTGTCCAGCAGCCCAATCTGAGCCCCCTCCTGGCTCGGGCTCAGCCCCGGCTCGGCATCCCGCACGATGTGCGCAAGCGCGCTCTTGGTCAGCCCCGGCTCCACCGGCGGATAGTCCGGGAACGAGATCGAACAGTAGCCGTCCGTCAACCACTCGGGGACGAGGTTACGGCCGGAGACGTTCGCTCCCCGCACCAGCCAACCCCTGCGCCGTGGCGGCGGATCGCCACCCTGCGCGATACCCCACCCCCATTGCTCCGCCCAGGGCGACTCGAAGAAGTCGACGGGCACGTCGCTCGTGGCTTCCAGCACCTGGCGGATCGCGAAAAAGTCCCGCTCACCATCCCCGGTGAGCGGGCCGACCTCGTGCCCGAAGGTCGTGACGACCGCCGTGAGATGCTCCGCGAGCAGGCTGTCGAGAAACACCTGTGGGAAGGCCAGATGCAACAGCGCGCGCCGCTGGCCGGCCGCCGTCGTGGTGGGAACCTCGTCGACAATCTCGCGGAACGCCCACGGGTTGACCAGGGCGGCGCGGACGTGCTCGGCCGGCTGGCTCTTCCAATGCGCGACAAGTTCAGCGAGCCAGGTGATCTGCTGCGCTCGATAAGCCTTGTACGCCATACCCACCCTGATCACACCACCGTCGAGCGCGGCATCCAGTGCGGACGGAATCACGACCCCGGAGCCGGGGATCAGCTTCAGGACGCGCTGCAGCCCGAGCCGCTTCGTCGGCCCGGCGATGTCCATGGCCACCAGGTAGTGCAGGTACAGGACCTCCGCAGCCAGCTGGACCACCAGCGGGTCCGCGTCGGCGAGCTCCGCCACCAGCCGGTCGAGAAAGGTCCCAGTCACCCCGTCCGGAGGGTTGGCGACCCGCCGGGCAAGCTCCTGCGCGTGCGCCCGCGTCCACACCCGACAGCCCGGCGTGAAAGCCGAGTCGTCAGCTCCCAGTCCGCGTTCGAGGACGCTACGAGCCGCGTCGTACACCTGATCGTCTGTGGTCATGGACGTCTCCGGTCGGGATGCCGCGGCCCATCGCCGGGCGGCGGGTTAAGGGGCGAGGTGTAGGTGCCGGTGGCCATGGCGTCGTAGGCGGCGAGGACGAGACGGCGGGTACGGAACTCGCCGTGCGCCTTCTCCTCGTTCTTCCGCAGAACGAAGAACGAGTCGATCACATGCTCGGCCTCGTCCCGAACCAGGCCGTACAGGTGCAGGTAAGCAGCGTCCAGCTCAGCGCGGATCTGCGGCCGCCGGTCCGGGTTCCACCGGAACGGCGGGCCGTCGTCGTGCAACTCCTCGGCATAGGGCGCCA